>JAFPAK010000109.1 GCA_017390825.1 Clostridia bacterium | reverse complement strand
GGGAAACCTGCAAGAAGCTGTGTAGCTGTAAAACAACTCCCAAAGGATGTGCTTGTAGAAGTTGAGGTAATAGCAGAGCTTTAATTGTCTGCTTATTCTGTGCGTGGCTTTGGTCACGCACTTTTGCTAGGTGATAAGATATGAAATTATTATTTAAACAAAGACTGTTTTCATGGTTTGACAGCTATGATGTTTATGATGAATCAGGCACAGCTGTATATACCGTTAAAGGCCAACTTTCCTGGGGACATTGCTTGAAAATATATGATGTATGCGGTTATGAGATCGGAACTGTAAAAGAGCGATTATTTACCTTTTTGCCCAAATTTGAAATGTATTTTGGTGAACGGTATGTTGGATGTATAAGTAAAGAATTTACCTTTTTTAAACCGAAATATAATATTGATTGTAACGGTTGGCACGTTGAGGGTAATTTTTTTGAATGGGATTATAATATCATTGATTCTCAAGGGCGCAGTGTTGCAACCGTATCCAAGGAGTTGTTTAACTGGACGGATACCTATGTGATCGATGTTGATGATCCGCAGAATGCACTATGTGCACTGATGCTTGTGCTTGCAATAGATGCCGAAAAATGCTCAAGAAATGATTGAGGGGAAAATAAATGCCTTTTGATTATAAGAAAGAATACAAAGAGTTTTATATTCCGCCGAAACAACCGAGCATCGTCACTGTGCCGCCGATGAATTATCTTGCGGTTCGAGGTAAAGGCGATCCAAACGATGAGAACGGCGAGTACAAGGCAACTATCAGTCTGCTTTACGGCATTGCATTTACCGTTAAAATGAGTAAAATGGGTACTCATAAAATTGAAGGCTACTTTGATTATGTGGTTCCGCCGCTTGAAGGCTTCTGGTGGCAGGACGGTGTTAAAGGCATTGATTATCAACACAAGGAAACTTTAAACTTCATTTCGTTGATCCGCTTGCCGGACTTTGTTACCAAGGATGATTTTGACTGGGCTGTAGCTGAAGCAACTCGTAAGAAGAAAACCGATTTTAGTTCGGTTGAATTTCTAACATATAACGAGGGAGAGTGCGTACAGTGTATGCACATCGGCCCTTATGATAACGAACCCCAAACTGTTGCGGCAATGCACGAATTTGCCAAGCAAAACGGTTATGTACTTGATATCTCTGACACACGTTATCATCATGAGATATATCTTTCCGATCCGAGAAAGTGTGATATCTGTAAGCTTAGAACAGTTGTGCGTCATCCGATAAAGAAAGTGTAAATAAGATCCGTGAGAGACTGTTTAAAAAAACTGCTCTCACGGATTTTGCTTTTTATCGTGTTAATGTTCCGCCTTCAACGTGCTGAATTATCAGTATCTTTTCCTCAGCAAGAGTTTCTGTATTGATATACACTAAAATATCCTGACCGTCCTTTGTGCAGGCAAATTCATAGCAATCATATTCATAGTTTCCATCTGAAAGAATTATTACACGACTTTGCGAATTCACGGTAAGCTTATCGGATATCTTTGCTTTAGCTTCATCAGCGGTATGGGCGGCGGTTTTAATTTCTCTGTTTTTATGGTGCATTAAAAAACCTCTTGCCTCAATGCTTGCTATATCACCGTCATCAAGTGAAACACCTACCTTAACAAGCTGGCTGTAAACCGTTACTCCGTCAATTTCTCTGGCAAGATTTACGGTGCATATCCCCTCATCAATTATATAATAGCTTTCTGAAAAATCGCATTTATATAGCTCTTTGGCATAAGATTTAGCTATCTTTACTGCTTTTTCTGCGGTAACATCCTGCTCATCTGCTGACTGACGAATATTTGCATACAGACAGTAACCACCGGACTTTGTGATAGCACAATAACCTTCTCCGCTTGTGAAAAGGTAAGACGGCATACTGCTTTGCTCGTCACCGTTATGAGTGATTTCATTTATATCAGTATCAAGGATCTCTGCTGCGATCCTCTTTGCTGTATCAACGCTGACAGGTGAGGAGTTCTCAAGATATGCCGGCGTTTGTGCATCAATATGATCGGAAAACGGGCCGTCATATATAAGCTCACCGTAGGTCTGTACAGACTGTGAAACATCTTCAGCACCGGAATTTAATGTTGAATTTGCGGCATCCTCAATGCTTTCAACATCAGTTCGTATTTCGCCGAGCCAATTATCGTTGTTATCCATATCTGTCTGCAATCCATCTATTGCCTCGGTAAGATTTGATGAGTATTCCTTAAGACTTTCCAAATTATTATAATCATTGTCATCAAGCTCACCGCCGGTGCTGACCTTTTTTGCAAGCGATAGTGAATAGTTGCCAACCTGTGAAAGATAACGGTATATCCCGTCGGTATAGTCAGCTGATACCGGTAACTGTGCAAGACACTCTTTTGCGGCGCCGCTGAGCCTTGCACATTCAGCAGATAGAGAACATAGTGATGCGGCGGTATTTGTATATAACTCTTTTTGCAGCACCGTATCTATTTCAGAAAGATAATCGGAAAGATCAATAAGCGCAGAATTGTAGCGGTTTGCAATCTGTTCTTCGTAGTTTTTTACATTTCCGCTTAACTTCAGTATATATCCAAATAGCGACAGGAAAACAGCTACAGAAAATGCGATAAGCCTTATAAATGTGCGTTTTTTTATATGCATAATAAATCACCTGTATTTATGTTTTTTCATATTGTTACCGATACGGGTGAAAATATCCAAAAACGGTCAGATAAAGTATGACATCCTTAACGGAGTATTATAAAAATTGAGTGGGATAGCAGAAAATACAGCCATTTGTCCTATTTTTATGCCTCCTTGTTTGTTGAATTTCAACATATTTATTATGCTGCAATAACATTCAAGTCAATATTGAGCAAAATTTAAGAGCTGTGATAAACAGCTCTTAAACTTTAATTATTGTAGTTGTCAAGAAATGAATATTCCTTACCGCCTGTCTTGTAGCCCGGCATAGTGTCAAGGCATACTGCGTGTATACTGTTGAATATACTGCGTTCAATAAGCGGATTTGTCTTTTTCAGCTCACGGAGCAACTGTTTAATTTCAAGACGCTTTGATTCACCGTATCCATCTTTGCCGTAGTTCCTTTCGGTAAATCGGCAGGCGCACTGTAAAAAATCGAGATCATTATATCGTTTCCACGCAAGAACGGCATCCTCATGTATGCAATACATCGGGCGTATAAGCTCCATACCCTCAAAATTCTGCGAGTGCAGCTTTGGCAACATAGCCTGTATTTGTGAACCATAGAACATACCCATAACAGTGGTTTCAATAACATCACTGAAATGATGTCCGAGTGCGATTTTATTGCAGCCAAGCTCTTTAGCTTTGTTGTACAGATGACCTCGTCTCATTCTTGCACAGAGATAGCAGGGTGATTTATCAACGCTGTCTGCAACCTCGAAAATATCTGTTTCAAATATCGTTATCGGTATTTCGAGCAGCCTTGCATTGCTGATAATCTTTTGGCGGTTTGCCTCATTATAACCGGGGTCCATCACAAGAAACTGCAGTTCAAATGGTATATCGCTGTGGCGATGCAATTGCTGCATTAGCTTTGCCATCAGCATTGAATCCTTGCCGCCGGATATGCATACGGCTATTTTGTCGCCGCTGTTTATCAGGTCGTACCGCTTAACCGCTTCTACAAACGGATTCCATATCTCCTTACGGTACTTTTTGGTTATACTGCGCTCAATAAGCTGCACAGGTGTCAGTTCTCTCTTCACTTTATCAGATCCTTTATTACTTCCGATGCGATTATCAGCCCTACGACCGACGGTACAAATGCAATGCTGCCGGGCACCCGTTCGTTTGAATTACCACTTGGCTTGATTGCAGGCTCTTTTGAATATACGACCTTTAATTTTTCTATTGCTCGTTGTTTTAACTCGCGACGCATAACTCTTGCAAGAGGACATACAGATGTGCTGTATATATCCGCAACCTCAAATGCGGTTGGATCCAGTTTGTTGCCCGCACCCATTGAGCTTATAACAGGCACTCCTGCCTTTGTTGCTTTCACGATAATATCTATTTTTGCGCTGATAGTATCGACTGCGTCAATTATATAATCATATTCCGAAAAATCGAATATACCGGCGGTTTCCGGCAGATAAAACACATTGTGCATATTTACTTTGATATCAGGATTGATGCTGATAACACGCTCTGCTGCCACTTCTGTTTTTTGTTTGCCGATGGTGTTATGCGTTGCAATAATCTGACGGTTGATATTTGTAATGCTTACTGTATCGTTGTCGATCAAATCAATTGCACCTATACCGCTTCTGGCAAGTGCTTCAACTGCATATCCGCCAACACCACCGACACCGAAAACCGCGACCCGTGCATTTTTGAGCTTGTTTAATGCATCAACGCCGATAAGCATTTCGGTTCTTGAAAATTCGTGTTCCATATATTAATTACCTTTTTACATTGCCGACATCGGTTACTATATTATATCCGATAGCAGACATATTTCTTTTAAGCGAAGCAAGACTTTCGGCAGCCTCATCGCCTGTTGAGATCTTGTTTTCATAGAGCATGTAAAGCTTTCGCACACGCAGAGGGGAGAGGTTTGGCATAACAACATTAGCCCCTGCTTTTATTCCTGCTTCACGCCCTTTGGGTCTTATCGTACCGAGTGCCGTTGTTGCCGGTATCAGCGCATAAGGAAACATAAGACGCAATATCGAGATAAGCCGCAGCGTCATTTCATAACTGCCGTTTGGAAAATTACTAAACGGTGTTTTTTCATGCCGTAAAAATGGGCCTATCCCAATCATATCAGGCTGTAGTTCTTGCAAGAAGCGAAGGTCTGCTACTATATTATTTAGCGTCTGATATGGGGAACCTACCATAAAACCTGATCCTACCTGATAGCCAAGCTCTTTTAAATCATATAGGCATCGCTTACGGTTTTGCAGACTCATATTATCGGGATGCAGCCTTGTATAGTGTTCTTCAGTTGCAGTTTCATGACGAAGCAGATAACGGTCAGCACCGGCGTTGCGGTAATCAGTATAGCTTTGTCTTGGCTTTTCTCCTATCGAAAGGGTAATGGCACAATCGGGATAATGTTGTTTGATAGAGTATACAATATCGCAGATATCCTTATCGGTGTAGGTGAGATCCTCACCACCCTGTAAAACGAAGGTACGAAAGCCTAATATATACCCTTCTTGGCAGCATTTTAGTATCTCGTTTTTGGTGAGTCTATACCGCACAGAGTTCTTATTTCCGGCTCTTATACCGCAGTAGTAGCAGTTGTTTTTGCAGTGGTTGGAAAACTCAATAAGTCCTCTTATATATACCTTGTTTTCGTAATGTGCCTTACGCACTTCATCAGCTTTTTTGTATAGGTATTCATCGTCAAAATCAGATTTTAATAAAACAGAAAGCTCGCTGTCAGTTAATGTTTTTTCGTTTACTAATTTATCAATTAATTTCTTCATCTGTTTCCTCAAGGTGTTGATTTATAAAAATAATTGTATATCATTAGCTTTGGCTTGTCAAGTTTAAGGATAATGGAAAAGAGCCTTTTACCGGCTCTTTTCATAACGATCTATTCAATTACAACTGTTGTTATTGAATGAGCAGGAAGTATATTTTTAGATACATACTCATTCATACGAAGGCTGGTTTTGTGATCACGATCATCAAGATTTGCTATCACCGCAATTATCTTACCATCGGGATTACGGAACGCAGCAATGCTGATTAAATCAGCAAATGTTGTTGTACCGAGGCGCAACGCATCACGCTCAATGAATTTTGAAAAATGTGCGACTGCATAATAGTGATCTTTGATTTCAAGCGAGTCTTTCTTTGAATTGTAATGGACAACCGCCTTACAACCGCCGCCTCTTGCATGATATGGGCCGCCGTTTTCATCAAGGATTATATTCCAATCACACGATGCGTTGGTGAAGCTGTTGAAATTTCCAATCATATCATAAGCGTATCCCTCAGCATCTGTCCATTGGCTTTTGGTGCCGCCATAGCAAAACTCACTGCTGATAAGCATCTTATCAGGCGCAGTCTGATGAGCAAATTTCAATCCGTCAAAATGCTTGCCCGAATACCAATGGAATGCAATACCCCATACTGCTTCGTTGCCACCATCAGTGTTTTCGGTATCTCTTGCCCAATCATAAACACGCTCTTTATTGTGATCCCAAATCATTATCTTGATATGCTGCAGCCCTGCTTCGTCAAGTGCCGGACGAAGATGGTGAATAACAAAATCCAATTGTTCTTCACTTGTGTATTCACAGCTTTCCCATGTCTGAACTGCTTTTGATTCATTCTGTACGGTCACGCCAAAGATATCAATACCGCACTTTTTATATTCTTCAATGTATCTTACAAAATACTGAGCCCAAAGATCATAGTATTTTTTGAGGAGCTTGCCGCCGAAAAGCATATTATTGGTATCCTTCATATATGCAGGAGGACTCCATGGGGAAGAAAACAACAATAAATCGGGGGATGCTGCTTTGGAATCAAGAATAAGAGGTATTATCTCATTTTTATCGTGTGCTATGTCAAATGTTTCGAGTGTTTCGTCATTTTCTTCACAATATGTATAACCATCCTGCGAAAAATCGCAGGAATTAATATGATTTCTGCAAAAGTTGTAGCCGAGCCCTTTTTCTTTATCAAACATCAGCTCTATAAACTTGCGTTTTGTCTTGTCACTCATTTTTGCGTAGCAAGCAGCGGCGGAGTCGGTTAATGCACCGCCAAAGCCGAGTATTTTCTGAAATGTAAGCTCAGGGTATATGTTGAGCATATGATTTTCAGCATCATCAGTTTTAACAAACTGCTCAAAAGGTATTTCTATTAACTGATCTTTAGCCTCTTTTTTACTTTGATAAGCCTTAATTTTCATAAACATCACCTGAATACTTGTTGATTTGAGGTCATTATATCAGCATAAGGTGTATATTGCAAGAGGAATTTTAAAGTTTTCTCATAGGTTTTACACGCTTAATATGTCTTCTCTTGCGCTTGTTATGGATAATGTTGATGATTATTGCTGCGATCAGCATAATAACGAGTGCAATTGCCAAAATTCTGAATACCAACGAGTTAAGAATAATACTGCCAAGCTTGCCGATAAACATTATCGGATTGCGCTTTAATGTGTCACCTGCAACAAGATTTACCTGACCTATCTCACGCTCCTCACAAATAATGCTGACATAGCCGAGTATATCACCTTTATTTACCGGCGCCCAAACCGATTCCTCCTTTAATACCGGCTCAAAAATTATCGAGTCAATATCCATACCGGAGGGAATTATAGCGCTAAAATTCTTTTCAGGGTAAAGGCTGACATAGTCAGTGTCCCAACAAAGCTCTACCGGTATTTCCGCTACAACTGTATTAATTGAGCATATCTGCTTATATTCAAAATTATTAAACGCCCAACGGTAAAGCTCCTTTGAGTCAACAAGCTCTGTGCGGCTCACTTCACCGGCAGAATTTCTGTCAGAACCACCCATTACAATGCACATATAGTTATAGCCTGAATATGATGCTGTTGAAACGACACACCTGCCTGCTTCATCAGTATAACCGGTTTTTATTCCCGATGCATATTTGTAGTAGTATGAGGTGATGTAGTCGATAAGATAGTTAGTGGTTGAAAATGTCCATTCTTCATTCTTATTGCTTGCAGGAACAGTGTATCGTGTTGCAGAGCAGATATCCATAAATCCCGGAATGTCCATTGCATATTGTGAGATCTTTGCCATATCGTATGCAGTAGTATAGTGATTATCATCGTGCATACCTATAACATTGGCAAACTTTGTGCTGTCAGCACCAAGCTCCTTTGCTTTGTCATTCATCATTTTTACAAATGTGTCAATGTCACCTCCGCCGAAATGATCGGCAAGTATCAATGCAGCATCGGCCGCAGAACGAATCATCACCATATTAACAAGAGTACGGATAGAAACCACCTCGTCATCCTTGAGGTTGCCGATAACATATCCTGTGCCAAGCAGTGTGTCACAGATATCACCGTCTACCGTAACAGTTTCATCAAGATCATCGCAGTTTTCCATACACAATGCGGTTACCATTATAGCAGTCAGTGCGGCCGGCTCACGCTTTACATCGGCATTTTTGTCATATATCACATCGCCGGTGTCAAGACTTATTAAAAGCGCCGTCTCCGACTCTACATTGAAATCCGGAGTAAGTGCGCTTGCACCAATCGGCGCTGAAAAAGCGGTTAACATAACAATCGAGATCAATATAGCGATGATTTTTTTCATTTCCTTTATCCTCTTTGTCTTATAAATATTTAAAAATTCCAGTAGAAAAATGTTTGATAATATAGTATAATCATTATAGCATACATCTTGAATAAATAAAATATATTTTTTATTAAATTTGAAAGGGAATTTTATGGTATATGTAACCGGCGATATGCACGGCGATGAGGAGCGTCTGTATTCCAAGGAAATGAAAAAGTTGAAAGAGGGAGATACTCTTATTGTTGCCGGCGATTTCGGTTTTATCTGGAACGGTGGCAGAAACGAGCGCCGTATTTTGAAAATGCTCGGTAAGCGCAAATTCAACATATGCTTTATTGATGGACCGCACGATAATCTTGACAAGGTCTATTCCTACCGTGAAACGGTATGGAAGGGAGGGCTTGTTCACCGTGTTTCGGGAAATCTATTTCATCTATGCAGAGGCCAGATATTCAATATTGAGGACAAAAGAATATTCACCTTCGGTGGCGGTGAGAGCAGTGATAAGGAAATACGAAACGATAATCAGAAGTGGTTTAAGATGGAATTACCCACTCCGGATCAGATGCAGCAGGGAGTTGAAAACCTTACGATTGCCGATATGAAGGTGGATTATATCATTACACATGAGCCTCCATCAATGGTAAAGAGTGCAATGCTGCTCAGATCAGGGCAAAATGATTATGTAAACCTACTCAACGGATTTTTGCAGGAGATAAATAATAATGTCGAATTCAAATGCTGGTATTTCGGCAGTCTGCATGAGGATAGAGTTATAACACCTCGTCATACCGCAGTATTCAAGCGTGTTACAGAGCTTGGTGAACCTACCGTTCCGCAGTATTTGTAATAAAGTAAAACCTGCCTTACGAATTGTGCATTGTTCGTAAGGCAGGCTTGTTTTTTATTCATCAATATTCTTTACGGATACTGGTGTGCAAACATAGATGTTTTCATATTTATCGGAAAGCTTTGAGCGTGCAGCATTAGCATTGCTTTCGTCAGCAAATACACCGAATATGCTTGGACCTGAACCTGAAAGCACTGCATTGATCGCACCGCATTCCAAAAGTTCTGATTTTATCTCGGCAGCAGTTTCACCCCACAGTGGTTCAAACACATTTGCCATAGCTTTTGCGGCTTCTTCAACATTTCCCTCACAGATTGCTTCTATCAGCGTTTCTGTGTCGGGCGTACACTTATCAGGAAAAGAGTCGTACTTTTTATACATATCTCCGGTTGACAACTTTTCTCCCTCTTTTATTACAACAAAGGCGCAGTCAGTAAGCTCGGGGAGGGGAGATAGTATCGTGCCTGTGCCCTCCGCACGCTGTGTGCCGCCGCTGATGCAAAACGGAACATCCGACCCTATTCTTTCGGCAATAGTACAAAGCACATCTTCATCATAATTGGTGCCGAACAACTCGTTCATTGTACAAAGAACCGCAGCAGCATCAGTACTTCCTCCACCAAGACCGGCTGCACAGGGAATACGTTTTTTGATTTTAATATAAACCCCGCCATCGATCTGTGCATATTTAAAGAATTCTTCGGCAGCCTTTGCGGCGATATTGTTCATATCTTCAGGAAGATCTGCGCCGTGACAAGAGATGTCAATGCCGTTATCAGTTCTTTCAACAGTTACAGTATCATACAGATCGATAGATTGCATGACCATATCAACGGTGTGCATACCGTCAGGCAAGGTTCCTGTAATGTTAAGTGATAGATTAAGTTTTGCATACGCTTTACGCGTCACAGAGTCAGCCATTGCTTGTCTCCTCTTTTAAATCTTTTAAAAAGTCCTCAATTCGCTCCATAGCGGTTTTAAGATTACTTAAACTGTTGCAATATGAAATACGGATAAAGCCTTCGCCACTGTTACCGAAGGCAGTTCCGGGAATGGTAGCGACGTGTTTTTCTTTAAGTAAACGTTCACAGAACATATCACTTGTAAGCCCTGTTGACTTGATACACGGGAATGCGTAAAATGCACCCTCAGGCTCAAAGCAGTCAAGACCCAGTCTTCTGAATTCAGAAAGGATAAACTTACGGCGTATATCGTATTCTCCACGCATTTTTGCTATATCGTCATCACCGTATTTCAATGCTTCAATAGCAGCGTACTGTGCGGTGGTCGGTGCAGACATAATGCCAAATTGATGTATTTTTGTCATCTGAGTGATTATTTCCTCAGGACCTACCGCAAAACCAAGACGCCAGCCGGTCATTGAATATGATTTTGAAAATCCCGTCACAACAGTAGTACGTTCATACATTCCGTCAATCTCTGCAATTGATACATGGCGGCTCTTACCGTATGTAAGTTCGGAATATATTTCGTCTGAAAGTACAAGGATATTTGTTTCTTTCAAAACTTCGGCAATCTCTTCCAAATGCTCACGGCGCATTACTGCACCGGTCGGGTTGTTAGGATAGGGAAGGATAACCAACTTTGTACGATCGGTTATAGCACTTTTAAGCTCGTCGGCAGTAAGACGGAACTCGTTTTCTGCCTTAGTTTCAATGATGACGGGAATACCGCCTGCCAGTCTTACTATAGGCACATAGCATACAAATGAAGGCTCCGGGATGATAACCTCATCACCGGGTTTTATCACGGTGCGCACGCAAGCGTCAATAGCTTCACTGCCACCAACTGTAACAAGTATCTGCTTCAAAGCATCATACTCGAGTGCATACTTGCGTGTCATAAATTTTGATATTTCTTCGCGCAAGGTCAAAAGACCTTTGTTAGAAGTATAATTTGTATGTGACTGTTCAAGTGAGCGGATACCTGCCTGACGGATATGCCACGGAGTAGGGAAATCAGGCTCACCTACACCTAGGGTTATAACATCCTTCATCTGCTCGGCAATATCAAAATATTTTCGTATGCCGGAGGGCTTTATGTCAATAACCTCAGGATTAATAAGTTCGTTTAAGTCTCTCACAGTGATAACAGCCCCCGATCATCGGTGGTGTTTTTGATAAGGGGAATACCAAGCTCCTTATATCTGCGAAGTACAAAATGCGTTGCAGTAGACTGAACACAGTCTATCAAAGCAAGACGTTTTGCAACGAACAGTGCCACATCTTTGAAGGACTGACCCTGAACAATAACAGTAAGGTCAAAACCGCCTGACATAAGGTAAACAGTCTCAACCTCCTCCATCTGCATAATGTATTCTGCAATATCTTCAAAGCCTGTGCTTCCTTGTGGAGTCACTTGAAGCTCAATAAGTGCAGTTACATGGGAATCCGAGAACTTATCCCAATCAATAAAAGCCTTGTAGCCACAGATTATCTGCTCACGCTCTAGCTTTTCAATAGTTTTCTTGACCTCTTCCTCAGTTACATCAAGCATAACGCTCAGCTCTTTTGCAGAATAACGGGCGTTTTCTTCAAGTATTTTGATAATGTTATATGATAATTTGTCCATAGTAAATTCTCCGTTTCTAGTATATTTTTACCGTTTTAGGTGTACGCTTTTCAAAGTATGTTATATATTTAAAGCCCGCTCGGTACGCAATTTCCACCGCTGCATCAAATCCCGATGCAATGTTCTTAGGTGTGTGTGCATCAGAGCCGATTGTAATAAATTCGCCGCCAAGCTCATAAAAACGTTTGATAATATCGGCGTCAGGTTGTGTCCTGAAAAGTTGTTTATCCAGCCTTGATGTATTGATCTCAAGTGCTTTGCCGTTTTGTGCTACCGATTTCAATATTTCATCGATATAGTCACTGTAAAGCGAAAGATCAGGTTTAAGACCGCTTGTGATAACATACCTCACAGGATAGTCAAGATGAGCTAAAATATCATAAAACTCAAGCTTCGACTGTTCATAAAGGACTTTGAAGTATTCCTCCAACTTTTTGTTATAATCGATAGCCGTAAAATCGGTTTCATAAAATTGCGGTTCGTCCTTAAGTCCATGCAGTGAGCCGATAACAACATCAAAATCATTGTTCTCTAGCATACGCTTTGTAAATTCGGGGTAATACACTATTCCGCCGATCTCCGCGCCGATATATACTTTCAATCTATCTTCGAATTCCGCTCGGTATTTAATTATTTCGTCATAACCACGAAGCTTATAGTCCTTCGGCCTTCCGTCACGGGCAATATCACTTTCCGTCAGATCGTAATGATCGGTGAAAGCAATAGAAGAAAGCCCCATATCCGCCGCAGCTTTGCACATCTCATAAATCGAAGCATCACTATCTGAAGAATTATGAGTATGTGAATGTGTTTCAAATCTTATATTTGTTCTTGCCATAATTTTGCACTCTGAAATCATAAATATTCAATTTATTGTAGCAGTTATAAATTTTGTTGTCAATAGTTTTTAATTATAAAACCCCGATATTTTGAGATATCGGGGTCAATAATTACATATCATTCTTTCTTGTTAAACGAAAATCAATAAATGAACCGTCTGCCGCCACGATATAATTAAAGATAGCGTCAGACACGCAATAATTATCTGCTACCGAAAACAGAGGATAAAATGCGCTGTTGTCGCAAAGCTGCTGCTCGGTGCTATATAGTTCTGACACAGAGTTGCCTTGAATATCAAAGTTATCAACCGCCGAACAAAGCAATGTCAATATGTCGCAGGCACTTGATTTTGCATCGCTTATCGGGATTATAAAGGCCGCATTATCGGATCTGTTCTCGATGGTTAATTCGGATGTTGAAAGTGCTGCTGAATTTACTGTGGATCCTGATGCCGCCTGCCAGCTCTGCACTATCTTGTTGGCACAAAGCTTCATATTTGTATCATTCTCTGGGTAGTATAGCTTCAGCTCACACAACCTATCAAGCAGCTCCTTATTGCTTTTTACCGCTATGCTGAGCTTTTCTGTGTCATATTCGCTTAATGTAACCTGTCCTGCATTTTCTCTGTAATACTGCGTGCCGACAAGATGATCCGGAGGAACCAGACCGATATCATCAAAATTATAATAATCCGGAAGTGATTTGCGAAGCTCATTACGGTTAGTGGCAGATATAAGTAACGGTGCTATGTCACGAATCTTATCAGGGAAATAAATAGCATATGCGGTATTGCTATAGGATAGTCTTGTGCAATTTTCCTTGGTAACGCTGTTAAGCGTGTTGCCGGAGATCTGACCGATATCAAGCCCGTCTGACGATATTAATGCACCTATCTCATCGCTTATTCTGTTATAGCCAATGCTGACAGAAGAGGGAACTGCATCGATTTCTCCCTTATAATCGTTATTTTTGCTCAATCGCAGATAATACTCGCCGACAGTATCGGTGTTCCAGCTTTTAAGTGTAAATACGCCGTTAGTCATAAGCTGTTTTTTGCTTCTTCCGTATTTTCCGTTTGTTGAACTGAAAAAGTCCTTGTTGCATGGCATGCTTACAGGATAGCAAAGGTAATATAATATGCTTTCATCATATGATCCGAGATCGATAATTACTTTATTTCCCTCAGATCTTATACCAAGCTCTGCTATATCCTTTTCACCGTTGTAAACTGCTTTAGCATTCTTTATTGAAAACAATACCGAAGCATACGGCGCACCGGTCTTTGGTGATAATGCACGTTGTATGCCATAAACGAAATCGTCGGCAGTAACGGCGGTTTCGCCGTCTGACCATATCATATCATTTCTTAAATTGAATGTATATGTAAGTCCGTCATTAGAAACAGAATAACTATCTGCTGCAGCTGTTACAGGTGTAAGACCATTATCAAGCCGCATAAGCCCTTCAAAGAGATTTGCACAAGCAGTCATTTCAGCCTTAGTATCGGCAAGCTGCGGATCAAGACATACTATATCGTCGGTCGTTTGCAACGATATTGCCTGACCTGATGTCGGATCGGCACCGCAAGAACATAAAGACACACATAAACACACTATTATTAATATAGAAAAAAGACTTTTAAGTTTCATTCTTATCTCCGAAAAATGTTGAATATAAAAATATTATAAAGGATTTTAGTCTAACTTTCAATCGGTTTAAACAGGAATTTTTTATTTTGTTAAATTTATCATTGTTTTTTGTAAGATTTGTGGTAAAATAAATATATTGACCTTTTGTGAAAGGACTGATTATTTAAATGAATAATATTCAAGAATGTGATAAATTGCTTGACAATGTCAAGCGTATTCATATGATAGGGATCGGCGGTGCAGGTATGTGCCCGATGGCAGAGATACTTCATGCAAAAGGATATCAGCTTACCGGTTCTGATAATAATGAGACCGATACACTAAAGCGTGTTAAGAATCTCGGTATACCCGTTGTTCTCGGCCATTTCCCGGAAAATGTTGATGGTGCGGAGCTTGTTATTCATTCAGCCGCAATAATGCAAGATAATCCGGAGCTTGTATCTGCAAGAGAAAAAGGAATTCCTACTATGGAGCGTTCGTACGCTTTAGGTGCAATAACAAGAAAGTTCGATAACTGCATCGGTGTCTGCGGCACACACGGTAAGACCACCGTTACTTCAATGATAACGCAGATATTGGTGCAAAACGGATTTGATCCGTCTGCTGTTATCGGCGGAAAGCTACCGCTTATAGACTCCTACGGAAAATGCGGAAATAGCGATATTCTTGTATGTGAGTCCTGCGAATATGTCGATACATTCTTAAAACTCTCACCTGATATATGCGTATTGCTTAATATCGATCTTGACCATATGGAGTACTTCAAAACTCTTGATCGTCTGAAACAATCGTTTACGGCATTTGCAAAAATGGCAAGGACAGTTATCGTAAACGGTGATGATGAAAATTCTCTCTCTGCCGTCAGCAGTCTTGATAATGTAATAACATACGGTATAGGGGAAAATTGTATCTATCGAGGCGAGAATATAAAGTACGGCACTAAAAACGCCGGTGAGTATGATTTGATGTATCAGGGTGAATTTATTACTCATATACAGGTTACCGTACCCGGCCATCATAATATATCGAATTCAATTGCAGCGGCAGCAGCGGCACATATATGCGGTGCAACAGGTGAGCAGATATCCCGTTCTATCAAGGAGTTCGGCGGTGCAGGCAGACGCTTTGAGGTGCTGGCACAAGTTGAAGGTATTACTATTGCTGATGATTATGCACATCATCCGACAGAACTTGAGGTAACGCTAAAAGCGGCAATGAATATGGGATATGACCGTGTATTT
The DNA here is from genome assembly GCA_017390825.1 of Clostridia bacterium. Next base: position 436 of record JAFPAK010000109.1, on the reverse strand, counting down.
GCGGTGTTCCAGCCATTTACCTATTCAAGAACTGTGATGCACATGGATGAATTTGCAAGAGTGCTTTCGATACCTGATAAATGCGTTTTGTCAGAGATAATGGGTAGCCGTGAAATCAATACATACGGCGTAAAGTCTGCTGATCTGTGCAACAAGATCGACGGTGCTGTATGGTTTGAAACATTTGAAGAAATAGCTGACTATATCGTAAATAACGCAAAGAGCGGCGATCTGGTTATCACTCTTGGGTGCGGGGACATATACAAAGCAGCTAAAATTATAATAAAAAAATTAAATGCAAAGGAAAAATAAAATGAAGCATATAAATACTAACTGCGTTCAGGCAGGTTATACACCCAAAAACGGTGAAGCAGGCGCTTTGCCGATATATCAGAGTACTACATTCCGCTATGACAGCGTGGATTATCTTGGCGAT
>JAFPAK010000108.1 GCA_017390825.1 Clostridia bacterium | reverse complement strand
TTTCAAACGGGATAAATGTATTTTTTATACTGTCTGTGTTGGTGATGATGTATCCGAAAGTAGACTGCACAGGGAATGCGATAAGCAAGATCAAACATAGCACAAATATAGCTTTTTTGTGTATATATGATTTATTCATTTCGTTGCCTCCTTGTAGCTTTTCGGTAATCAAAAGGCACAATACTTTGCTTATGCCTTTTGATTACCGCCTATCCCCCGCAAGGGAGGGATAGGACAGATTTTCGAAGATTGAATATTAGTTGAGCTTTGTCAGACCGGACAGGTCGTAGTTCTGAGGATTCTCAACCAATTCTGTGATAGTACCGCCGTTCTGAACAAGGGTAGCACTCTTGTAGCCGGTACCGTCACCGGTCTTTGTATTCTTTTCAGTTTCCAGAATCAACTTGCCGATAGTACCGTCATTAACGGTGATCTTGCTGGCGCTCAAAATGTTTGCACCCTCGCTGACATTCATAAAGATAGAACCATAGGTACCACCGTTAACGGTAACGGTACGACCGTCACCGCACCAAATATTTGAAGCAGAGTAAGAACCGGTCACATTGCCGGTAATGCTGCAATCAGTCAGAATGACCTCGCCGCCGCCTGCCATCTGGATTGCTTTATTGATGTTGCCGTTGTAGGTAACATTAGTCAATTCGACCTTGCCGCCCTGATTATAGATTGCATAGTCTTGAGTCCACTCATCAACCAAAGTAACGTTGCTCAGGGTAATATTCTTTCCGCCAACTGAGTAAATACCTCTGATATTAAGGGTGTTACCGTTGCCGTTAATATTGATATTGCCAACATTAGTAGAGGTGATATGAGCCGCCATAGTAATGTCGTTAGCGAGAACAACATTCTCGCCTGCTTTTAAGGCTGCTTCAAGTTCAGCAGCTGTGGTAACAACAGTAGGAACTGTAACGCCATCTGCCCACGGATTATTTGTGGCGGTAATTTCGCCGAAAGCAGTGTCAAGAGCAGTCTGAGCATCAGCAAATCCTGCAGCCTGAACAGCCTGGGAAACAACAAGGATGTCGAGAGTGCCGTTGCCGTTACCGTCGATAGCAGCCATATCTTCGTTGGTAGCTACAGACTTCAAATAAACCTGAGAGAGGTTAGGATAAGAGGTCTCACCTGCGGGAAGAACGCCACCTACATGACGGCTACCATCCGATGCACCCTTATAGATGTACTCGTAAACATAATAAGTGTTCTCATTGATCTCAACCTTACCGACAGCATTCTTCGACCAGTTACTGTGATAAGAAGAACCAATCAAGTTTACATCACCAGAACCGCACTCAATCGCAACGAGAGTGCGAACGTAAGCATCGGTCTTACCGGTGTTCTCAACAGTGACGAATTTATCCTGAGCGTTGGGGTTCACAAACACCTGCATACCGCCATAGGAATCTACCTGAGACATTCTAACGGTGGTGCTATCCCAAGTACCGGCACCATTATTAGAGGGATCGGTGGCAGGCAGCAAAGCCTTGCCCTGTTCAAAGGCTTCCAGCACATAGCTGGTCTGGTTGTCAATTGTGTCGGTCTTGTAAGCGCCATTCTCAATTACACGCTGATATTCGTGCTGGGCAATCTTTACGTTGCCGAGGGTCATTACGTTGACATCACTGTCGGTGTCTGTGAGATAAGCCATAGTTCCGCCGATAGCAATTGCTGCGACCAAAATAAGACTAAGGCTTGTGAGTAAAAATTTTTTCATTTTCTTTATTCCTTTCGCATAAATGAAATATATATGTAACGGGGGTACCGTTCATATCATTAAAGTTATGTAATTATTAGGAAATGAGCTGCCATGCCTCAGCGGCTGTGTCAATAGCGTCAATGTCACTGTCACGCTGAACTGCATAAGCGGTAACTGTCAGAGTGGGATAATCACTGCCGTCTTTATCAAGTGAATTGAGCATTACCTTTGTAACATCATCATTTACCGTTACAGTATCATTAAGAAGAATTCCGTATTCCTGTGCTTTCTCCGGACTAGATACTTCAATGTAATATACATTTTCCTGATCTTCAAGAGGCTTCCATGTATCATTGACGGTGTAAGTCATAAAGCTGTCAAAATTCTCGGATTTATCAAGCTTTACAAACAACCAGCAATCCTCACTTCCTGCCTGAACTGTTACTTTAGGATCTTTTGTGATAACTTTTCCGGGTAGCATAATATATTCATTTGTATTAGCGTCACCGTCATTATCGCCTGTGTCGCTCTCCGTCAGTGTTATATTTATATCACCATATGTAAACGTGTTCTTGATAGGTTCAGTTTTTGCAATCAGCCACGCAACAGATCCACCGACGATGCTGCACATAATGATCACTATTGCCGAGACAGTAACAAGGTATTTTGAAACGAGTGATAATTTGCTCTGCCTTTTGCAGGTACGAGTATATTTATACATTTTGTATTTCCTCCTTATTTATTTTGCAGATCAAAAGCCTTCCAGGCTTCATCTTCATTATTAAATCCGGATTTTTGAATTGCGTTGCCGATAGCTGTGATCACCAAACCATCTATACTTTTAAGTGCGTCACTGTCAAGATTATCAGGGACAGTAAATGATGTAAAGAGCGGCTCAAGAGTTATATCATCTTTTACATCAGCGGCATCAACCGATGTATAATAGCGGAATTCGTAGGTTTTGGTATTGTCAGCCTCAAACTCACTTGATAATATCCAGACATTACTGTCATAGCCGTTAAATATAGATAACAGCTCTGCACCGTTCGGCGCAAATATTGCATCAAGCTCAGATAACTTATTTACAGTGATAATCATACGGATGTAGGCTTCTTCACTGCCTGCAATAACATTAACGGTAGGATCTTTAACATATGTCTTTCCGGGAATAAGATGATACTCGTTACCTTTTTCGGTACGGTCTGCATCATTAATACTGTTAACAACTGCACCGTTTGCTATCGGTTCACCGTCTGTGTTTACTGCTGCTTCATCTAATTCAATATGTACCTTGCCCACAGTAAAGGTATTTACTGCTTCACTTGTATCTGTTAGATATGCTACGGTACAAAGCATTGTGGCGCATATAAGAACGGCGATACACAATGCTACTGTAAGAATTTTCATTTTCATATCAGATCACCTATTGTCAAAATGTTTTTTGTTCATTCCGGTCAGTTCGACAACTGCAATCAGCAACAGTATAGCCGAGCCGACAGCAACCATAAGGTATTTTCCTGAAGTGGTTTGCAAATACTTTGCAGCATACCCAAGATAGGGAATAGTAAATATCGGAGTTCCGATAATATTTTCGCTTTCTATCGGCAGTGTATCGGGAATACCATTTGCATCGCCTTTTGTTATAAAGCAAACATCGTCCGTATTTTCTTCGTTATTGATCACTTCAATAATTCGGTGAGTAGCGGTCGTGCTATTAGAAAGTCTGAAGGTAATAACATCCCCGATCTCAAGCATGGAAGGCTCGGTTGGTTTTACATATATCAGTGATCCGGTTGGATAATCAGGCTCCATTGATCCCGATAGTACAACATATACCTGTATTCCGAACATCCTGATGCAGACTGTAACGAGCGCAAATAGTGCAAGCACGGCAATTATCAGAGTAGTGATGAATTTTAAGATTTTATGTACTGCTCTTTTCATACATTTTCTGCCTTGCTTCTAAATATGTAATAAATAAATCCGCAACATAAGGGGAAGTATAAAATTATGCAAATATGCATAACAACAAACTAAATATTGCACTATATTTCTTTCGCAGAGTTGCATACTCTGCCAAAAAAGAGCATTAAATGCCGTAAATATGCTAGGTTTTAGGACAGTATCGGATCTTTTTATACGGCTTATAATCCAAATGTCGATAACTTATCCATATTCTGCCGTTTAAGTTCAAGTGATGAGTGAACATATCTGTCAAGTGTGATTTTAACATTTGAATGTCCCAATATCTCGCTTAATGATTTTATTTCAAAATCCACCTCCACACATCTTGTTGCAAAGGTATGACGAAGGGTATGAAAATGTACTCCTTCAAGCGAGCATTCTTTTGTTATTTTTGATAAGTGATACTGAAGCGCTCTCGGCTCCATGTATTTGTTCTGCTTTCCGGTCAGTACATATGAGTCGTTATCTTTGCATTGCATCTGCTTGCATAATGATACGGTATATGCAGTCAGCGGTATTATTCGTTGTGAACTCCGGCTTTTTGTGCTCGAAACCACAACTTTGGTTTTACTTATTTCATCATTAAAGCATTGTAGCCTTTGCATAGATCTACTTACTGTAATAGTTCCGTCATCAACAGAAATATCCGCCCATTTCAAAGCACATATTTCACCGATACGCATGCCTGTGAGCAAAGTGAGTAATATTCCAAATTTAATGTTATCCATATCACAAAGCAGAAATGCTACCAGC
>JAFPAK010000012.1 GCA_017390825.1 Clostridia bacterium | reverse complement strand
TCGATGGCTGCCTGAACTTCTTTGCAGGCCCGACAAACCCCGAGTTCTCCGCAAACTTCAATTTCTACAACGTGCACTATCTCTTCACGCACGTTGCAGGCAACAGCGGCGGCAACAACGATAAGAGATATCTTATGATACAGAGCTACGGCGGACAGAGAGATGCCCGTCAAGTAGGGGCTATGTGGTTGCCTAGCGTTGAGGAGGACAATCATATTATCGGTTCTATCCACTGGTATATCGAAAGTCTGACAGAGAGCCATTATACAGCAATAATCCAGCGTTGTAACAGTAGATTTATAGATAATGGCATCCCCTGCGTGATAGGTGAAATAGGAATGCCGAGATGGTACGACGATGACTATCGTGAGCAATGGGCGGAACTGGCATTCACTTTGTTTGAAGAAAATAATCTCAAGGCTATCATCTGGGATGATCACGGCGATTATTCCTGCACATATTATGATGAAGATGGCAAGATCGCATGGAAGTATCCTAAATATGTAGCAAAAATATCTGAGCTGACTTCAAAAGAAAATACCAAATATTATAATGTAACAATTGATGGTGAGGTATATAAGACCGTTGCCTCCGGAAAGCGTTTTGAGCTGCCGAAATCGACCGATTCCGGCTTTGTAGCATACAACGATGGCACAAATTATTATGATGAGGGTGCATATGTAAGAGTGAATGAAGACATTTCGTTTACAACGGTTTCGGTCGGATCTGTGACTATGGAGTACGGCGCTTCAATAAGGCTTAACGAAAAAGCCGGAATCAGATTTTATACCGCAGTTGACACTGAAAAAATCACATCACTCAAGAAAATGGGTGCAACTGTTGAGACAGGAACGCTTATTGCTCATGCAGGCAGACTCGGAACATATGATCTGAATTTTGATGTATCAGCTACCGATTCCGACGGAAATATTGTATGGACAAAGCTTATATTTGATTCGGAGGAATATTTTGAAGATGAAACCGGATTCAAAGGAGTCGTAGGCTCTATCGTTGATATCAAGGATACAAATATCAATACAGAGTTTATCGGCAGAGGTTATATTACTGTCACGTTTGGCGATTATACCAAGACCGTATACGCAGACTATGCCGATAATAATATTCATAACAACAGCCGTTCTATTGGCTATATTGCTTACAGATTTAAGGCTGATACCGCTATTTATAACAAGCTTACCGATGATAGAAAAGCGTTGGTAGACAAATGGGCGAAGAAATTCAATGATCCTGCAGCCGATGATATATTCTAAAAGAAAAATGTCACACAGAGTTTTCTGTGTGACATTTCAGTTTTAAGATCCATTTTTAACTTAAACTATCTCGTTCGTTCTTACAAACAAAATGCCGAGCGTGTTAGGCCCGCAATGCACGCTTACTGTACAACCTGCGGTAGTTGTAAGCACTTCGCAATCCGGCATCAGCTCTTTTGTAAGCTTTACTGTGTCCTCAACCATTTGCATATGAGCATCATCACAGGTGTGAGTAACGAAAATTCTTCCTTTTTCAACTGTGTCGGCATTAGCAAGTCTGTCTTTAACATATGCGGTGATACATTTTTCAAGCTGACCTCTGTATTTTTTGCCTACACCCATAGATCCGTTTTTAACTTCAATACACGGCTTCAATTTGAGAAGATTTGCGCCGAGTGCCGCAATTGCGGAGCATCTGCCACCCTTGTGCAGATATTCAAGAGTATCAAGCACAAAGGATGCGTCAACCCTCTTTTTCATATCTTCTATGTATTCTGCTATTTCTTTAGCAGACTTACCTTCGTCACGAAGATCGCACGCTTTAAGTACCATAAGACCGATTCCGGTAGAAAGATTCTGCGAGTCGATGCAGTAAGCATTTCTTCCCTCCGATGCTACAACGCTGTTCTGATAAGTAGAACTCATAGCCGAACTGATAGAAAAATGCACTATCTCATTTTCGATTCCATATTCATCAAACATATCCTCAAGATCTGCAACATTCAGCGCACTGGTTTTAAGAAGCTTGCCGGTCCTTTTCTGATATTCAAGCACCTCACGTGCAGTAATATCCACACCGTCAACATAACTGCGCTCGTCTGAAACGACATAAAGCGGCTTGATCTTTATGTTGTACTTTTCAATAAGCTCCGGTGAAAGATCACAGGTGCTGTCACTTGATATGATAACCATTTTTCTCTTACCTCCGAAATTTATTTATTTAATTCATTCACCTTTGTCTGCAAGGCCTTCACTTCGCTGCTCAAAGATGATATTTGTGTTTTATACTGCGCAAGCTCCTTCTCATTTTCGGCTATTTCTTCAGCCTGCGTGTCAATAACACTTTGCTGTGAAGAGATAGTGCTTTGCATTGCAGCGATCTCTTTTGAATATTCATCATAATCTGTCTTGATCTTGTTGTTTATGTCAGCAGCATATACCAGCACACCTACAGCACATAAAACAACAACTATGCACATAATAATGCCGTATAACTTTTTCAACGGTATCTCCTCCATATCAATTATGAAACAATTATAACATAATACCTTTAAAAATTAAAGTGGTTTTGTAATAAAAATAATGTGGAAATATGAGCATTGATGTGTTATACTAATTATAATTAGAGATTTTCGGCAAATCATAAATAAAAAACGAAAAGGATTTGTGTTTATGATTTGTAAAGATGATTTCATTTTACCTCCCGAAGCGGGTGACGAGAATAATGATGACAGCAGTGAAAGAGCCGATGGTATTAAGGACTTTGGATCTGTCACCGCAGGGGAGGATAGTCCCATACATTGTCTGACGATCATCGGTCAGATAGAGGGGCATTACCTTCTGCCGCAGAACAACAAGACAACCAAATATGAGCATGTTATTCCTCAACTTGTTGCTATTGAGGAGACGCCTTCTGTTAAAGGCTTGCTTGTGATACTAAACACCGTTGGCGGTGATGTTGAAGCAGGACTTGCAATAGCTGAACTTATTTCGGGCATGAAAAAGCCGGTTGTATCGCTTGTGCTCGGCGGAGGACATTCTATCGGTGTACCGCTTGCGGTGAGCGCCAAAAAATCGTTTATAGTACCGAGCGCTACAATGACTGTGCATCCTGTAAGGATGAGCGGGCTTGTGGTTGGTGTACCGCAGACCTATTCCTATTTTGAAAAAATGCAGGATAGGATAGTGAAATTCGTATGTGATAACTCCGATGTGGATGAAATGGCATTGCGTAAGATGTTGCACAATACAACAGAGCTTGCCACAGATATCGGTACGGTGCTCGGCGGCGATGAAGCAGTAAAATGCGGACTTATTGATGAGATCGGTTCGCTTGGCGATGCGCTTGCAGCGCTTAAAGAAATGATCGACGAAGCAGAGAACGAGTAGTTTTCTGCATATATACATAAATTCTGATAAGGAGAAAAATAATGCCTGCTAAAAAGCAAACCAAAAAACAAACTAAAGCTAAATCAACAAAAAAGGCAAAGGAAATTGAAAAAAGCACCGGCATTAACAGTGCTATTGTTACGATACTTCTGTTTATGAGCGCTGTGCTGCTTATGTTTATAACTGTTATCAAGGGTGAAAATCTGTGGAGAATGATGCACGATTTCCTATTCGGCATTTTCGGTGTGTGTGCTTTTATTCTGCCTGTATTGTTGGGACTTATAGCGGTCATGATGGCATTTGACCGTTTAAAGGGTAAGATAAAGAGCAAGGTAATACTTTCAACTGTTCTCTGCGTGCTAATTATAGCAGCGGTCGATATATTCACAAATTCTGCAGCAGAGGACTCCTTCTTTAAATACATATCCACTGCTTATTCAGATGGTGTAGCACTCCATGGAGGAGGTGTTATCGGAGGACTTATCGGTTATCCCTTAACACTTGCATTTGCAGGCGGTGCAAAGATAATCGTAATAATCGCAATAATCACACTTGCACTTATAACGGCAGGTGTGACTCTGCGTGATCTGCTTTCAACTGCATCTAGACCGTTGAAAAAGGCAAAGGAGATAGCAGAGGAAAAGCGCCGCCAGCGTGAGCTTGAAAAAGAAAATGAAGTTGCACCGGAGGACTTACCGGCACATCCTGTTCAGTCGGATACACCGTTTTTCGAGGATGACAAGGGTGCAGGTATCGCCAAAAAGAGAAAGCGCCTCATTTCCGCATATAACGATAGTTCTGATGAGGCTTTCGGCAAACGTATAGATAAAAATCCTTTTGCAGATGGGGAAACGGCCGATATATCTGTGGAGGATAACACCGAAGAAGAGGATACTGTAACTGAGATACCTCCTACACCAAAAAAGCGAATTGTGAAACCTACACCCACACCGGTAGAGGACAAGCCGAAGTACCGTCCTACCCGTGATATTGATAATGAGGGGGAAAAGCCGATAATTCCTGCCGATATGCCTAAAAACGGTGTCGTTATTGAATCGGTTACCTCATCATACCGTTACCCGCCTACTTCTCTTTTGCGTGCAACCAGTATTAATAATGCAAAGAGTATCGAGGAGGAGCTTCGTGCAAACTGTGACCGACTTGTGAATATACTCGGCTCATTTGGCGTTGAGGCAAGAGTTATCGGTTACAGCCGAGGCCCGTCTGTTACACGGTATGAGGTACAACCAAGCGTTGGTGTCAAGATAAGCAAGATCACCAATCTTTCTGATGATATTGCATTGCAGTTAAAGGCCGATAAGGTGCGTATCAGTGCGATTCCTTCAAAATCCGCAGTAGGTATTGAGGTGCCTAATACCAACAAAACTATGGTCGGTATGCGTGATATCATTGAGTCACCGGAGTTCACTTCATCAAAATCAAAGCTTACCGTAGCACTTGGAAGAGATATTCAAGGCTCTATACAGCTTTGCAATCTTGCAAAAATGCCGCATCTGCTTGTTGCAGGTACTACCGGCTCGGGTAAATCGGTATGTCTTAATACTATGCTTATGAGCATACTTTACAACGCAACTCCCGATGAAGTCAAATTTGTAATGATCGACCCGAAAGAGGTTGAATTCAATACATACAATGGTATTCCGCATCTGCTTGTTCCTGTTGTATCCGATCCGAGAAAAGCCGCAGGCGCGCTCGGTTGGGCGGTAGTTGAAATGGATAAGCGCTACAAGCTGCTTTCACAAAACGGTGTCCGTAATCTGCAATCCTACAATGAACTTTGCAAAACGAGAGATGATCTGAACCCGATGCCGCAGATAGTTATCGTTATCGACGAGTTTGCTGATCTTATGATGGTAGCAGGTAACGAGGTTGAGGACTCTGTCTGCCGTATCGCACAAAAGGCAAGAGCTGCAGGTATGCACCTTGTTATTGCTACCCAGCGTCCATCTGCCGACATATTTACCGGTATTATCAAATCGAATATTCCGAGCCGTATTGCGCTCATGGTATCAAGCCAGACCAACTCGCAGATCATTCTCGATCAGGGCGGCGCAGAAAAACTTCTCGGCAACGGTGATATGCTGTATGCACCGGTAGGTCTGCCAAAGCCTGTTCGTATCCAGGGCGCTTATGTGTCGGACGAGGAGATCCGTGATGTTGTTGAGTTTATCAAGAATCAGAACGGAGAGCCGACAGAATACGACGAAGAGGTCATGTCCGAGATCGAGCGTCAGGCTACAGAAACCAAAAAAGGTAAGGGTGCAGCTGCACCTGTTGCGGCAGAGGGAGAGACTGACGGAGATGAGCGTCTGAACGAGGCTATCGAAGTCGTTGTTGAGGCAGGATTGGCAAGCACATCGTTATTGCAACGAAAGCTCAAGCTCGGCTACGCAAGAGCCGCACGCATTATTGACGAAATGCATGATCGAGGCATTATCGGTCCATTTGAGGGAGCAAAGCCGAGAAAGGTACTTATCACAAAGCAGCAATGGATGGAAATGCAGCTTGGTGCACCCGATGCAGCTGAAGTCTCAGCCGGGGAATTAATTGAGGATGACGGCGCTGACGAAGCACCGTTTGATGAGGAGTAATTGTTTTTATGTTTATGCCGATCTGTAAACAGGATATCATAGATCGTGGCTGGAACAGCGTTGATTTTGTAGTCGTAACGGGAGATTGTTATGTTGATCATCCCAGCTTCGGCACGGCTATAATTGCCCGAATACTTGAAGCAGAGGGCTACAAGGTAGGTATTATCGCCCGACCTGACACAACTAAAGCTAATTGCTTTTGTGAATACGGTAAGCCAAAATACGGCTTTTTCGTAGGGAGCGGCGTTATCGACTCAATGGTGCTGAATTACACCGTTGCAAAGCATAAGCGAAGCGACGATCTGTATGCACCGAAGGATTGGCCGGTAAGACGCCCCGACAGGGCGCTCACAGTATATTCAAGAATGATAAGAAGGACTTATCCCGACAGTCCTATAATTTTAGGCGGAATTGAAGCAAGCTTGCGCCGCTTTGCACATTATGATTATTGGTCAGATTCATTAAAACCGTCTGTGCTTCTTGATGCAAAAGCTGATCTTATCAGCTACGGTATGGGTGAAAACCAAACATTAGAGATTGCAAAAAGGTTGTATAGCGGTGAAGCAATAGCAACTATTACGGATGTTCGGGGTACCTGCTACATTGCGCCGAACGATGAAAACATAAGTGGCATTCGGTTGCATTCGTATGAAAAGGAATGTCAGAACAAGAAGGCTTATGCCGAGGATTGCCGTATTCAGCTTGAAGAGCAAGATCACATCAGCGGCAAGCGTATTATCCAAAAGCACGGCGGCGTGTATCTTGTGCAAAATCCGCCGATGCCGCCGCTTTCAACCGAACAGCTTGACAGAGTTTATGATCTGCCTTATGAGCGCAATTATCATCCGATGTATGAAAAATATGGCGGTGTTCCTGCAATAAATGAGGTGCGTTTTTCTATAACACATAACCGAGGCTGCTTTTCTGCCTGCAATTTTTGTGCGTTAAGTTTTCATCAGGGAAGAAGTGTAACATCAAGAAGTGAACAGTCGGTGTTAAAGGAAGCAGAGCTTTTGACAAAGCTGCCTGATTTTAAGGGCTATATTCACGATGTCGGCGGACCTACCGCAAACTTCCGCCACAGTTCATGTGCTAAGCAGCTGCGTTCCGGTATGTGTAAAAATAAGCGTTGTCTTGCACCGCAACCCTGCAAAAATCTTGATGTAGACCACTCGGAATATCTTTCGATACTTCGCAAAATGCGGAAAATTAAAGGAATAAAAAAGGTGTTTATCCGTTCGGGTATCCGCTTTGATTATCTCATGTTGGATAATGACAGAGAATTTTTTGATGAGCTTGTTGAGCATCACATCAGCGGTCAGCTCAAGGTGGCACCGGAGCATTGCTCGGCATCGGTATTGGAACTGATGGGCAAGCCGTATATATCAGCATACAAGGCGTTTCGTGAGGAATTCTTCAAAATAACCAAGAAAAAGGGCAAGGAGCAGTATTTAGTACCGTATCTTATGTCCTCACATCCGGGTGCAGACCTGAAATCAGCTATTGAACTTGCATTATTTTTAAAGGAGCAGGGCTTGCGTCCGCAACAGGTTCAGGATTTTTATCCTACACCGGGGACTATATCTACCTGCATATTCTATACGGGAATAAATCCCTACACCGGCAAGGAGGTATTCGTTCCACGCTCGCCGCATGATAAGGCGTTGCAGCGTGCGCTGCTTCAATACTTTATGCCTAAAAACCGTGCGCTTGTGATCGAGGCACTGAAAAAAGCGCACCGTACCGATCTTATCGGCTCATCGCCGAAGTGCCTTATCCCACACGGACCTGACACAAGGGAGCTGCAAGGCTCACAGCAGAAAAAGAGCGGGAAGGCAGTGAAAAAGAACGCGCGATCCCGCCCTTCACAGAATAAATGGGAACCCAAGAGGAAAAAACGATGAAATATACGCTTGACAGATTTGAAGGCGACTTTGCCGTCTTGGTTGATAGCAACGGAAAGATCAAAAATGTATCTGCATCCGAAGTGTCTGATGCCAAAGAAGGCGACACGGTGGTTTTAGAAAACGATAAATACTCCGTTGATAAACAAGATACAGAAAACAGAAAAGATCGTATAGAAAGTTTGAAGAATAAGCTTTTCAAGTGATTGTGAGGTATTGTTATGATCAAAATCGGTAAAGAGTATGATGTTGTTGTTGTAGGCGGAGGAATTTCCGGAATGTGTGCCGCAATTTCCGCCGCACGCCATGGTGCAAAAACTGCGCTTGTACAGAACAGACCTGTGCTTGGAGGTAATGCATCAAGCGAGATCCGCATGCACATTTGCGGTGCTGACCGTCATGCAGGAAGAGCGAATGCAAGAGAAACAGGTATTGTTGAGGAGATTCAGCTTTTAAACAAAGCACGCAATCCCGAGCACACATGGGCGATATTCGATACAGTCACATGGGAGATATGCCGTTATTGCGACGGGCTTGATCTGTATTTGAATACGCATATGGATGAGGTGAAAACTCAGAATAACAGAATAATATCTGTCAGCGCAACACAGCAGACAACAGAAAAACGGTTTACTTTTACAGCGCCTTTGTTTGTTGACGCAACAGGTGACGGAATCTTGGGTTATCTTGCAGGCGCAGAGTATATGTACGGCAGAGAGGATAAATCGACCTTTGGAGAGGCTGACGGTCTTGATGTTGCCGATGATTACACAATGGGAAATTCCTTGATGTTCAGCGCTCGTGATGTAGGTCATCCCGTGAAGTTCAAAAAGCCTGAATGGGCTTACACATATTCAGAGGAGGATATGAAGTTCCGTCCTCATACTGATTACACATCGGGATATTGGTGGATAGAACTTGGCGGTAAAACATTTAACACTATTCACGACGGCGAGGACATCCGTGATGAGTTAATCAAGACCGTTTACGGTATTTGGGATCACATCAAAAACGGCGGTGACCACGGCGCAGATAATTTTGAACTTGATTGGGTTGGTATGCTGCCCGGCAAGCGTGAAAGTCGCAGACTGCTCGGGGACTATGTTCTGCGTGAAGAAGATCTTTTATCTGCTAAAAGATTTAAAGATGCCGTTGCATACGGTGGTTGGGATATGGACTGCCATGTTATCGAGGGATTTTTATCTACCGAGGCAGAGCCGACAAAGTATATTCATCTGAACGATGTTTACACCATTCCGTATTCTTGTCTTATTTCAAAGAATATCGACAATCTTTTCCTTGGCGGCAGAGCGTTCTCTGCTTCACATCTTGCGTTTGCATCAACAAGAGTAATGGCAACCTGCGGCGTTGCAGGGCAGGCTATCGGTACTGCGGCTGCGATGTGTATAGAAGATAAATGTCTGCCCCGTGATATTTGCAAAAAAATTGAGGAATTGCAGCAGACCTTGCTTCGTGACGACTGTTATATCCCGGGTGTCGTTAATAATGATACAGCGGATAAAGCGAAAAAATGCCGTGTAAGCGCTAAAACCGAAGCAGAAAACGGAAAGGTACAAAATATTATAAACGGTGTTTCCCGAACCGTTGGAGAGAATACCAATTGCTACATTTCTGATGGTTTTTCTAAAGACGGCGAGTATATTGAGCTTATGTTTGATGAGCTTACCGAAATAAATGAGGTGCATATTAAATTTGATTCAAATTTGAGCCGTGAGATAATGATAAGTCTTAACAATTGGTGTAAGCAGAGGCAGGAGAAGGGGCTTCCCTCAACGCTTGTTAAGGACTATGATATTGTTTTCTATAATGGCGAAAGTGAAGTTAAACGAATTGTTAAAAAGGATAATGAAGCCCGTTTTAACAAGGTCAACACTGATGGTGTTGTTTGTGATAAAATCAGAATTCATGCTCATTCTACCTACGGAGACAGCGCAATGCGTGTTTTCGAGGTAAGAGCTTATTAAATAAAGGTGGCGAATTTTTAACGCTATGGCTATTCAAAGCGGTAAATACGATGTGCTGATACTCGGCAGCGGCGTTTCAGGACTTTATGCTGCGCTTAATCTTGACAGCGATATAAATGTTCTTTTATGTGCCAAAGCAGATCTGAAGCTTTCCAATTCAAGTCTTGCACAGGGCGGAGTAGCAGCGGTACTGGACGAAGAAAATGACAATTTTGATCTGCATATTAAGGACACAATGATTGCAGGAAGGCAGGCTAATAATCCTGACACGGTAAAGATACTGTGTGAGCAGGGCCCTGATGAGGTGCGTGCTGTTATCAATATGGGTGCCGATTTCGATAAGGATGAAAACGGTAATCTGCATATGACTCTTGAGGGAGGTCATTGCCGACATCGAATCGTGCATCATCGGGATTCTACCGGTGATGAGATGACAACTGTGCTGATAAATCAAGTTAAAAAGCTTCCCAATGTCGAGATATGTGAGCATACAATGTGTACGTCTATCAAGCACGCAGATCACGGATATTTTGCTGAGTTGCTTATCGACGGTGAGCTGACATATGTTGCAGCATCGTTTGTGATACTTGCAACGGGCGGTATCGGCAGAGTTTATAAATACACCACAAATTCATCCATTGCCACGGGTGACGGCATCCGGCTTGCATATGAGCTTGGTGCAAATATCAAGGATCTTGATTACATACAGTTTCACCCAACTGCTTTTGCTGCAACTGATGGCAGAGAGCGCTTTCTTATCAGCGAGGCGGTACGAGGCGAGGGTGCATACCTTCTTAATTGCAACCATGAGCGATTTATGCACCGTTATGATGAGCGGCTTGAGCTTGCTCCTCGTGATAAGGTATCTCATTCCATCATTATGGAGTATCGCCGTACGGGATCGGATAAGTTCTATCTTGATATTTCACGGCTCGACAGCGCTTTTTTGAAAAATCGCTTTCCGCTTATTTATTCACGCTGTCTTGAAGAGGGCGTTGATCTCACTAAAGAGCCGATCCCCGTGTTCCCCTGTCACCACTATCTTATGGGTGGCATTGCGGTCGATGAAAATTCCTTTACCGGTGTAAATCGCCTTTATGCGGTTGGTGAATGCTCAAATACGGGAGTGCATGGTAAAAACCGTCTTGCATCTAACTCTTTGCTGGAAGCACTTGTATTCTCAAAGCGTGCCGCAAAGGATATCAGCCGCAGAATTCATAATCCCGGATTTATTGCGGTACACGGTGCAACGCCGCCTATTAAAAACGGTACTGCACCGCTGCCGGAGGGCACAAGAACGCAGATAAGGGAGATAATGCAAAAATGTCACTTTGTTATTCCTGATCGCAACGCTGCTGAAAAGGGTCTTAAAACTATTGAACAGATACGCGCAAGACTTAATAATGAGGCATTCTGCAAAACATCTGATTACTGTGAGGCAAAGAGCCTTGCTACTTGCGCAGCTATTATATTAAGAGGAGCGATTTCACGATGAAGCTGAATAAATTTTATGTTGAAAACCTTATCAAAACCGCACTGCTTGAGGATATCAACTACATTGATACCTCTGCTGATCTTGTCATACCGGATGATCAGCGTTCAAAGTGCTATTTCATTGCCAAGGCAGACGGTGTACTTTGCGGACTTGATGTTGCATTCACCGTGTTTAAGATGCTGGATGACTCTTTTACTGCAACTGTTTATAAGAAAGACGGTGATTTTGTAAAGAGCGGCGAGCGTATTGCTGATTTTGAGGGATATACCGTGCTTATGCTTAAGGGTGAGCGTACTGCGCTGAATCTTTTGCAGCATATGTCGGGTATTGCTACTATGACAAATAAAGCAGTTTCGCTTTGCGAAGGAACTAATGCTTCTGTTGCCGATACCAGAAAAACTCTACCCGGAATGCGTGCTTTGCAGAAATATGCAGTAACGGTCGGCGGCGGTAAAAATCATCGTTTTAATCTTTCTGACGGCGCAATGCTTAAGGATAATCATATTGATGCTTGCGGTTCTATCACAGCGGCAGTAGAGCGCTTGCGTGAAAAATTAGGTCATATGGTAAAGATCGAGGTTGAAACACGAAATCTTGACGAGGTCAAGGAGGCGCTTGATTGTAAGGCAGATGTAATTATGCTTGATAATATGGACTGTGAAACAATGAAAAAAGCAGTAGAGATGAATAATGGTCAAGCATTGCTTGAAGCATCCGGAAATATAACAGATAAAACAATTGCTGATGTTGCAAAAACGGGAGTGGATATCATCTCTATCGGCGCACTCACTCATTCGGTAAAGGCTTTTGATATTTCAATGAGAATTGACTAAAAAATGAATATTTTAAATATAGCACTTCTTCAAATTGCGCCAACAGGTAAAATAGAGGATAATCTAAAAAAAGGAATCAGTTTTTGCAGAAAAGCAAAGGAAATGGGTGCAGATATTGCTCTTTTTCCCGAGATGTACAGTAACGGATATGATATCTATACACGCCCTTCGGATGAGTGGATAAAGGATGCGGTATCTGTTGAAGATGAGTTTGTGCAGTCGTTCGGAAGACTTGCAAAAGAACTTTGCATGGCTATCGGTATAACGCTGCTTGAAAAATGCGAAACAGGGCCTAAAAATACGCTCGTTTTGTTCGATCGTAACGGTAAAAATGCTATCACCTATGCGAAGGTGCATACCTGCGATTTTTCAGTCGAGCGTGCTCTGACACCGGGCGATGCGTTCCATGTTACTGAACTTAATACCGCTATTGGCACTGTTAAAGTCGGCACTATGATCTGCTTTGACCGTGAGTTCCCCGAAAGTGCAAGGATTTTGATGCTTAAAGGTGCAGAAATAGTGCTTGTTCCAAATGCCTGCCCGATGGAGATCAACCGTCTTTCGCAGCTTCGCGCAAGAGCATATGAAAATATGATAGGGATCGCTACTTGCAATTATCCCGATACCGTGCCTGACTGTAACGGTCATTCAAATGCGTTTGACGGTGTTGCATATCTTCCTGAAATTGAAGGCTCACGGGATACCTGCATTGTAGAGGCAGACGGTAATGAGGGTATTTACATTGCAGAGTTTGATATGGATATGCTTCGTGAATACCGAAGCAAAGAGGTGCACGGTAATGCGTACCGCCGTCCTGAAAAATATTCAGCGATAATTGATATGAAAAAATCAGCCCCATTCATAAGGACTGATAACAGAGAATAAAAGGTTGCTCTTATAATCTAAGGGCAACCTTTTATTTATACAAACACAAGCTGTACAAGCAGCATATATAGCACCGTACCGCCGGCTATAGATAGAAGCATCTGCTTTTTCCATAGATGCAATACTACAATAAATGCTATTGCAATCAGCTCAGGGATACCGTGCCAGCCTGCAAGCACATTTACTTCCTTTAGACAGTATACCACCAGTAATCCGAATACCGCTGCGGGCAGAACTCTGCCGAGATACTGTATATATTTAGGTGTGGGCTTTCCTGCAGGGAAGACGATAAACGGCAAAAATCTTGTCAGCATAGTTGCAAGTGCAACTGCAATAACAGTAATGATCTGTTGAGTTAATGTCATTTGCCGTCACCGCCTTTGTAAACAGGATTACGAAGAAGGGTAAGAGCAGTGAGAATAATTATCATTGAAGGGATGATAAATCTGTCTGCGCCGAATATGATAAGACATAAAACTGATGCCGAGATACCGAGTACGGCGCTGAAATGATTTTTCTCTTTCAGCCATTGATCAAGGAAGATAACAACGAACATTGCGGTCATCACAAATTCAAGCCCCTTTGTATCGAACTCAATAAATGAGCCGAATATACCGCCAAGCGTTGCACCTGACACCCAATAAAGCTGATTGAGCAGCGTTACAAAAAACATAAACCAGCCTTTATCAACATTGCTCGGAATATCAGCAGTATAGTTTATCGAGAAGCTTTCATCACACATACCGAAAATGAGGTATAGCTTCTTTTTGCCGGTACCCTTGTACTTGTCGAGCATTGATATGCCGTAAAACAGATGCCGTGCATTTACCATAAGCGCCATTAAAAACGCCTGAATCGGATCAAATGGGGAAAGCAGCATATTTACCGTTAAAAATTCAACTGAGCCCGCAAATATGCAAGCACTCATAATCATCGGATACACAAAACCTAAGCCTGAAACATTCATTAAAATGCCATAGGTTATGCCGAGAAACAAAAATCCTGCCATTATCGGCAATGTATACGGAAAGGCTGCTTGTAATGCTTTTATTGTTTTTCCTTTTGCCATGATAAATCTCACTTTAGTTAAACCGCCGTGCTAAATGCACGGCGGTTGTATTTTAAAGAATACTCTGTAAAAACTGTTGCGTTCTCGGGTTTTTAGGTTCGTTGAAAATCTGCTCGGGTGTTCCGTCTTCAAGTATTTCGCCATCTGCCATAAAAAGAACACGGTTTGCAACTTCTCTTGCAAATCCCATTTCATGAGTTACGCACACCATTGTCATCCCCTCGTTTGCAAGGCGTTTCATAACATTAAGGACTTCGCCTACAAGCTCCGGATCAAGCGCAGAGGTGGGCTCATCAAAAAGCATCACCTTGGGCTTTACTGCCAATGCTCTTGCAATTGCAACACGCTGTTTTTGTCCACCTGAAAGGCGTGAGGGATATTCATCTGCCTTATCTGCAAGACCAACATCATTAAGCAATTCCATTGCGCGTTCAAACGCTTCCTGCTTGATCTGCTTTACTGATTTGATTTCCTCATTGTTCGGATTGCGGAATTTCAATCTACGCATACATTTTTTCTGGATATACACAGGCGTGAGCATTACATTCTCAATAACAGTTTTATTATTGAAAAGATTAAAATGCTGGAATACCATACCCATCTTCTGACGATGGATATTAATATCTACTTTCATATCTGCAATATCGACACCATCGAATATTATGCTGCCCGATGTAGGATCTTCCAGACAGTTCAAACAACGCAAAAAAGTTGATTTGCCACTGCCGGAAGGCCCAATAATTACAACGATATCACCCTCGTTGATGGTAGTATTAATATTTTTCAAAACATTAAGCTTACCAAAGGATTTCTTAAGATCAATGACTTCTATCACTCTTTCTCAAGCTCCTTTCCATCAATTTCACAAGACCTGTAATAATAAGCACCAATACAATATAAATCACTGCCATAACAAGATACGGAACCATAAATTCATAGCTGTTTGAACCTATCCTGTTAAATGCAACATAAAGGTCAAGCGCACCTACAAAGCTTACAACAGAAGTTTCTTTTATAAGTGTGATAAACTCATTACCGAGAGTGGGTAAAATATTTTTTACTGCCTGCGGTATCACAATAGCGATCATTGTTTTTGAAAAGCTGAGTCCCATAGCACGA
Organism: Clostridia bacterium; assembly: GCA_017390825.1. The sequence continues at coordinate 20,340 of JAFPAK010000012.1, read as the reverse complement.
CCGCCTTCCATCTGCCCGGGGTCTACCGACATAATACCGCCACGCATAATTTCGGAAATATATGCTCCGGAATTAAGTCCGAACACAATCGTTGCAACGGTCACAGACGGCATATTTATTCCCATAAGCGGTAACGCAACATAATAGAATAACAGCAACTGCACTACCATCGGCGTACCTCTGAAAAACGCAACATAAAAACTGCATATTCCATTCAGTACTTTCGGCAGTGTTTTATATTTTGGCAATACTCTAATCACAGCAATCAAGGTGCCGATAATGATACCTATTATGAGACCGAGCACGGCAATTTTCAAAGTGTTTTGTAAGCCTTTGAAAACCTCTTTATAACCACCGCCGTCGATGAAAACATCTAAAAATCGTTCGATTTTTGAACCAAAATCACCCATAATAATTTCCCTTTAAACAACACAATAGCCTCACCGAACGGTGAGGTTATTGATTATAGTTATGTATAATTATTTACCTTAACCGTTGAGTGCTTCAACGATGAATTTGGCAGGGTCTGAGTCGATAACAACATAATCGATATTACCGTTAAGAAGATCCTGTACTGCAAGTGAGCCGCTGCCGTAGCCTTTTGTTTCTACTGCAAAGCCTTCAAACTCCCACTCTTCATCGCCCTGAACATACAAACCGCCTGTTGTACCGTTCTGGAAACCGATGGTTGTAGATTTGTCAAAGCCTTTAAGGATCTCTTCAACATCTGCTGCAGTTTTGCAATCGTCAAAGGTTTTATCATCACTTCTGACAATGATCTTCTGATTTGCTTTGTAATATGAAGTTGAGAATGTTACATATTCTTCTCTTGCGGGCTTAACAGTAAGACCTGCCATAGCAATGTCGCATTTGTGCTGACCAACGGTAAGACAAACTGCGTCAAATTCCATATCCTTAATAACTAGCTCAACCTCGAGATAATCAGCAAGAAGCTTTGCTATTTCCATATCAATACCGTAGAAGTTTTCGCCTTTTTTGTACTCAAACGGTTCAAACTGTGCGTTGGTTGCAACTACAAGCTGATCCTTGCTTGAATCCTCAGCGGCGGAAACTACCGCTGTCGGTTCGCCGTCACCGAAGTATTTGTCGCAAACCTCATCGAATGTACCGTCTTTTTTGATTTTGTCGATAAACTCATTTACCTTTTCGAGAAGTTCAGGCTGATTCTTATCAACACCGAAAGCATACTCTTCTTCAGTAAGGTTGATGTCAATAACCTTTGCAGTTACTTTATTACCGCAACCTGCGAAGCAGGCGAGCATCATAACAGCTGCAAGCACTAATGATATGATTTTTGTGAATTTCATAAGTTTTCTCTCCTTTAAATATTAAAATACAACTAAATTATATTATGCTGAATATAAAATGTCAATAGAAAAGATGTATTTTTATGCATTTTTATATTTGTGCAAGACTCAAAAGAAGCGGCATGGTTATTACCGAAAGGATAGTGGATATCGAAAGCAGTTTAAGTCCGAAATCCTCGTCACCTCCGAACTTGGATGCAAGCACCATTGTGTTGACTGCGCACGGCGCACTTGCGGGCAGAACACAGCAGCAAAGCAGTGTGCCGGAAAGCGAAAAGCCGTATTTGAATATTATCAGCATACACATCGGGATTACAAGCAAGCGAAGCAGGCACACGATCCAAAGCGATGGCCTTGTGAGCCCCTTTGTCAGATCACTCGTTGCAACAAAATAGCCTGTCACAAGCATTGCAAGCGGTGTATTCATTCCTGCAATCTGTCCAATAGGCGCTGCGATGATAGAGGGCAGATCGATGCCGAAAATGAATATAGGCAGACCTAGTATAACACCAACCGTGCCCGGATTTATCAGCGTTTTAGTAAGCGGAGTGCCGGCGTTTTTCGGAAATAGTGTTACGCCGTAGGTCCATTGCATAATATTGAATATTATTACATAAGCGGAACCGTAAAATACGCCGTCTGCACCGAAAAGAGCAGATGCAAGCGGTAATGCCATAAAGCCTCCGTTTGAGAAAACCGGTGCAAATTTAAGCACGGCTTTTCGTGCTTTGTCCTTCTCTTTTGTGAAGATAAACGAGAATGCGATTCCAACAATATGCGTAAGCACCGCACAGCCTGTTGCAATAAGCAGCTCGATCGCGCGCTGAGGTGTAAAATCAATGCTTGCAAATGAATCGATAATAAGTGCGGGTGTAACGATGTACAGTAACACATTTATCATCTTGTCGTTGCCTTCTCGGTTTATAAGCTTGAACTTTGTTGCAGCAGCGCCTGCAAAAATCATTACAAACATAATTGCCACCTGCAAAAGCAGGGGCAATCCGGTTTTTATAAGTTCATTCATTATTACTCACCGTATGTAAATACTTCGCCGGAAAGAATGACCACATCTTCAACCGGCTTGTCGGCATAGCCTGTTTTTACATTTGCAATAGCGTCAACAACCTCCATGCCCTCGGTTACCTGTCCAAATACGGTGTGATGGAAATCAAGATGCGGTGTACCGCCTATTCTTTCATAGTTATCGGTACATTCATCGGGATATCCACGGTCTGCAAGCTCTCTCATTTGCGATACAAGACCCGATGAAACAGCAGGGCATTGAACGATAAAGAACTGACTTCCGTTTGTGCCGGGACCTGCATTTGCCATAGAAAGTGCACCACGGTAGTTGCGTAATTCAAGACAGAATTCATCCTTAAAAGGATTACCCCATATGCTTTCTCCACCGCAGCCGGTACCGGTTGGATCGCCGCCCTGTATCATAAAGTCCTTGATAACACGGTGGAATATGATACCGTTGTAGTAACCGTCTTTAACGTGCGTTGTGAAATTTTCAACTGTTTTAGGTGCTTTTTCGGGGAAAAGCTTGAATGTGATATCTCCCATATTGGTTCTCAGGGTTGCCATTAAATCGCCCTTTTCGGGTGCTGCAAGCTGCATATTGCTCATTTTAGTAATCCTCTCTTACTGTTAAAGTTTTCAATTATTTCTTCATAACGGTGAAATGCTGCTTTGACCGAGTCATCCCACGAAAGATATAGCTCGTTCTGTGCGGTTTCACCCACCGTTTTAAGCGCTTTTCTGTCAGCGAGTGCTTCTTTTATTATTCTCGCATAATCTATCGGGCTTTGCGTTGCACATAAATATCCATTGCGCTTGTCAATCACACCCTCTGCGGCACAACTGCCTTGGATCAGAAGTGACGGGCATTCACACGCTGCTGCTTCCTTAACGACAAGCCCCGCTGTGTCATAGGTCGAGGGGAACAAAAACAGATCTGAGAGTGAAAAATAATCTCTTACCGTTTCACGGTCGGACACAGCACCTGCAAATACGCAATTGTTATACACACCGCACTTTTTACTGTATTCCCTGATCTCATCAAGATCATTACCGCCGCCGACAAATATCATCTTATATCGTATATTAAGCAAAGCGAGAGAATCAAGGATCAGCCGTATGTTTTTATACCACATCATTCTACCGACAAAAAGCAGGATAGGCTCATTGCCGAGACAATGCTTTTTACTAAGCGCATCTAATCTTTCGGGAGCGGATACACCTTTTTTAAAATCAGTACCATTCGGCATTACCCGGAAGCCGCCTGTATATCCTATGTTTCTAAGACTTTCGGCAGTTCCCTCGGACACCGTCCATACCTCGTCTGCCTTGTTTAGATTTGACACAACCAGCTTTGCTGCAACGGCACGCATCGCTTTGGTTGGAAGACGCTTTTCAAAATCTATATCGAATTTCGTATGGTATGTCATTACTAACGGCACACGGGTAGAGATAGTCTGTAATTGCTGTGCCACTATTGAGGAAACAAATGGCGAATGCACATGGATCAGATCGAATTTCTCTTGTGACAATGCCGTTAATGTTTTAATGGGCAGCATGTTGCCCACACGATACTCAAAAAGTTTCGGATCAATGGATGTATAACGGTAGACCTTATAAGGATAATCGTCCTTGACATTTGGGTATTTCGGGGTCACAACAGCGCACTCACCAAGCCCTCTGCTGATGCAGTCGGCATAGTTTTTAACACATACAGCAACGCCATCGATAGTAGGCGGGAAAGAGTCGTTAAATAAACCGATCTTCATGTCAATCTATCTCCGTTTATATGATATTCCGTCTATATTGTAACCCAACCTATCGCAAAGTTCAAGTATAAAAAATCCGCAGAATACAATTTTTGTACTCTGCGGATAAAAGTTAAGCTTAAAACTTATTTAAGTCTTGCTTTGAGGCCGTTAAGCTCATCAACGATCTCAGCCGGAAGCTTGTCGCCGAACTGCTCGTAGAACTTATCAATATTTTCAACCTCTTTGCTCCATACGTCCTTATCAACCGTGAGAAGCTCTGTGAGTGTTTCTTCAGAAACATCAAGACCCTCGATGTCGATATCTGCAACATTCGGAACATAACCGATAGGTGTTTCAACAGCGTCTACCTTGCCTTCGCAACGGTCAAGGATCCAGTTGAGAACACGCATATTATCGCCAAATCCCGGCCACATGAAGTTGCCTTCATCGTCAAGACGGAACCAGTTAACATTAAAGATCTTCGGAGCTTTGTCGCCGAGCTTCTTGCCCATTTCGAGCCAGTGACCGAAGTAGTCAGCCATATGATAACCGCAGAACGGCTTCATAGCCATCGGATCGTTACGAACAACACCTACCGCACCTGTTGCAGCTGCTGTTGTTTCGGAAGCCATGATAGAACCGACAAATACACCGTGCTGCCAATCCTTTGACTGATAAACCAGCGGAGCTGCCTTTGCACGTCTGCCACCAAATACGATAGCAGAGATCGGCACACCCTTACCTGAATTGAATTCAGATGAGATGCAGGGGCAGTTTTTAGCCGGAGCAGTAAATCTTGAGTTGGGATGAGCGCCGCTTGTGCCAACCTTGTCAGCTTTGTCGTACTTTGTGTAATCCCACTTCTCGCCGCGCCAGTTAAGAGCATTCTTCGGCGGATTCTTGTCAAGACCTTCCCACCAAACGGTGTTATCATCAAGATTATGAGCAACGTTTGTGAAGATAGTACCCTCTCTTGTAGAAGCAAGAGCATTGGGGTTTGAGTTTTCGTTAGTACCAGGAGCAACACCGAAGAAGCCGTTTTCGGGGTTGATAGCCCAAAGTCTGCCGTCCTCGCCGATACGCATCCAAGCGATATCGTCACCTACGCACCATACTTTGTAACCGAGATTTCTGAACTTCTCAGGCGGAATGAGCATTGCAAGGTTTGTTTTACCGCAAGCTGACGGGAATGCTGCTGCGATGTACTTAACTTCGCCCTTCGGGTTTTCAAGACCGAGGATGAGCATATGCTCAGCCATCCAGCCTTCGTTTTTACCGAGGAAGGATGCGATACGGAGTGCAAAGCACTTTTTGCCGAGAAGTACGTTTCCGCCGTAGCCTGAGTTAACAGAGATGATGTAGTTATCCTCAGGGAAGTGGCAGATATATCTCTTCTCCTCGTCGATATCACATTTGCAGTGAAGACCTTTGATCCAATCCTCACTGTCGCCGAGAGCTTCAACAACTGCAGCTCCTACACGAGTCATAATAGCCATGTTGAGTACAACATAGATTGAGTCAGTAAGCTCGAAACCGATTTTTGAGAATTCTGAACCTACAGGGCCCATTGAATAGGGGATGATATACATTGTGCGACCTGCGTATGAGCCTTTTGCGATATCAAACAGCATCTTGTATGCCTCGCCGGGCTCCATCCAGTTATTTGTCGGACCTGCTGCTTCTTTTGTTTTTGCGCAGATAAAGGTTCTACCTTCAACACGTGCAACATCGTTTACTGCTGTGCGGTGAAGATAGCAGTTGGGGAGCTTTTCCTGATTGAGCTTAATCATTTCGCCGGTCTTAACTGCTTCAGCACGGAGAGCTTCAAGCTGTTCCTCGCTGCCATCAATTAAAACCACATTGTCGGGATTAACGAGTTCTTTCATCTCGTCGATCCATGCCAATACTGACTTGTTCTTGATCATTTTTGATTTCCTCCTTGTGAAAGTTAGACATTTTATAACTATCAAATGTCCCCATGATAATTATAGTGTTTTCATTATACCCCTAAAACCTCAAATTTACAATAGATTTTTTGAAGAATACACACTTTTTTCACAAATTTCATTAATTTGATAATTAACAAAAGGGCACAGACGAAGTTTTTATCAATTTTGCCTATGTAAATAGGGATAAGAAAAGACGGAAAGCATCATGCTTTCCGTCTTATGTGTCTTATACGCCCATTGAATAGTTGGGTGACTCTTTTGTGATGCTGATATCGTGCGGATGGCTTTCACGCAGACCTGCACCTGTGATTCTTACAAATTTTGCTCTTTCCTGCAATTCCGGGATAGTCTTGCAGCCGCAGTAACCCATACCTGAACGGATACCGCCTATCATTTGGAAGGTAGTGTCTGAAAGTGATCCCTTGAACGGTACACGACCTTCAACGCCTTCCGGAACAAGCTTTTTAGCATCCTCCTGGAAGTATCTGTCCTTACTGCCGCTGTTCATAGCAGCAATAGAACCCATACCACGGTAAACCTTGAACTTTCTGCCCTGGAACATTTCAACCTCGCCGGGTGCTTCTGCACAACCTGCGAAAAGTGAGCCGAGCATACAAGCGTTTGCGCCTGCAGCAAGCGCCTTTACGATGTCGCCGGAATACTTGATACCGCCGTCTGCGATAACCGGAACATCATACTTAGAAGCAACACAAGCAACATCATAGATAGCTGATACCTGCGGAACACCGATACCTGCAATGATTCGTGTGGTACAGATAGAACCGGGGCCAATACCTACCTTAACAGTGTCTGCACCGGCATCAATAAGAGCCTTTGCAGCCTCAGCAGTTGCAATATTGCCGGCAATAAGAGTAACATTCGGATAATGTTTTTTAATATTTGCAACAGCATCAATAATGTTTTTGCTGTGACCGTGAGCAGAGTCTAGTGAGAGTACATCTACCTGTGCGTCAACAAGTGCAGCAACTCTCTCCATATAATCCTTTGTTACGCCAATAGCAGCACCGCAAAGCAATCTGCCGTCTTTATCACGGGCAGAGTTCGGGAATTTAACTGCTTTCTCGATATCCTTAATTGTGATAAGTCCCTTCAAAGCACCGTTCTCATCGACAAGCGGAAGCTTCTCGATCTTATGGTGACGGAGGATCTCCTGCGCCTGCTCAAGTGTTGTGCCGACAGGAGCTGTGATAAGATGCTCCTTTGTCATTACATCCTTAATTTTCTGGTTATAATCGGCGTTTGTCATAAAGCGCATATCACGGTTGGTGATAATGCCGACGAGCTTGCCGTTTTCACATATCGGAACGCCTGAGATCTTGTATTTACCCATAAGCTCTTCTGCATCATATACAAAATGCTCAGGTGAGAGGAAGAACGGATTTACGATAACACCGTTTTCAGAACGCTTAACTCTGTCTACCTCGTCACACTGCTGCTGGATAGTCATATTTTTATGTATTATACCGATACCGCCTTCTCTTGCAATAGCAATAGCCATTGCTGACTCTGTAACGGTATCCATAGCAGCAGTCAAAAGAGGGGTATTGAGTGTAATGTCTTTTGAAAGCTTTGTTGTGAGCTGAACATCGCGCGGAATAATTTCCGAATATGCAGGTACAAGCAGAACATCGTCAAAAGTGAGTCCTTCGGGCGTGAATTTGGTGGTGCGATCGGTATTTAGCATAAAAACATCCTCCGTTTTTTGTATTAATTGCCGATTTTTCTTCGACATTTTTATTAGAGTTATTATATCACCGTCGTTTTGTAATGTCAACCGGAATTTTTGCTGTTTTTGTGATATTGTATTTGTCCTGCTTTGTTGATTTTCACTTGCAAAACAAGATGTAATATGGTATCATTTTTATATATCAGGCAGATGCGTACGACATCTTCTCGAAAATAGTCGGAGTGTTTTATGAAGGATAAGCAGCAATGGACAACGGTAATAAGACCTAAAAACGGTTGGTTCGATATCGAGCTTACCGAGCTTTTACGTTACCGTGATCTTATATTCCTTTTTGTAAAGCGGAATTTCACATCACAATACCGTCAAACGCTGCTCGGTCCTGCATGGGCAGTAATAAAGCCATTGCTCAATACAGTGGTGTTCACCGTAATTTTCGGCATTGTTGCAGGATTGCCGACCGCAGGCGTTCCGGCATTTCTGTTTTATATGGCGGGCAACATTGCATGGCAGTATTTTTCAAACTGTCTTACCGCAGTCAGCGATACCTTTATCGCAAATTCATACATACTCAAAAAGGTATATTTTCCACGGCTTGTAATGCCGATATCAAATGTACTTTCGCACCTTATCACATTTGCCATACAGTTTGCGCTGTTTGTCGTGATACTCATTGTATATGCAGTTGCAGGGGGATATCATTTATCATTGAATTGGACTGTTCTGCTGCTTCCGCTTTGCCTTTTGCAGATGGCAATACTTTCTTTAGGCTGCGGCGTAATAGTGTCGTCGCTCACAACACGCTACCGTGATCTTCGTATGCTGGTAGGCTTCGGCGTTCAGCTTTGGATGTATGCAACACCTGTGGTGTATTCATCGGAGATAATTCCCGAAAAGCTGTTATGGCTATTTAATCTTAATCCCATGACACCGTCGATAGAACTGTTCAGAACAGCATTTTTCGGTGGCGAGGCTGCTTTGGAATATTGGGGTATTGGCTGGATAACGACTGCAGTTCTTCTTTTCATCGGCGTAATTCTTTTTTCACGTGTTGAAAAGACCTTTGCCGATACGGTCTGAGGAGGTGTGCTATGCAAGACACGGTTATTCGCATCAATAATGTAACAAAGGAATACCGCCTCGGCACCATCGGCGGTGGTACACTGAAGGCTGACCTCGAATCGTATATTGCAAGAAAGCGTGGCAGGGATGATCCCAATACAAAGATCGGCGCTGATATCAAGCATGGCAGGTTTTCTGCAATTGACGGTGTTTCGCTCGAAATACATAAAGGCGAAACCATAGGCATTATCGGTCGCAACGGTGCAGGAAAATCCACTCTGCTTAAAATGATTTCAAGAGTTACCACTCCGAGCGAGGGTGAGATATATATTAACGGCAGAATTGCAAGTATGCTTGAGGTTGGTACCGGCTTTCATCCCGAACTGACGGGTCGGGAGAATGTGTATTTAAACGGTGCTATTTTGGGCATGAAAACCGCCGAGATAGACCGTAAATTCGATGAGATAGTGCATTTTGCCGAAATGGAGCAATTTATAGATACGCCGGTAAAGCGCTATTCAAGCGGTATGTATGTCAAGCTTGCATTTTCTGTTGCAGCGCACCTTGAGGCAGAGATAATGATAATGGATGAGGTGTTGGCTGTTGGTGATGCGGCATTTCGCAAAAAGAGCCTTGAAAAAATGAAGCGTGCTGCATCTTCGGAGGGTAAAACGGTTCTTTGCGTAAGCCACAATATGGATACTATCCGTGAACTTTGCAGCCGATGTATCGTACTTGACCACGGAAAGGTCGTTTTTGACGGGGATACCGATAAGGCTATTGAGATATATTCGGGCGTTGACGGAGATATGTTCAAGCCGTATCACAATTTGAGGGATGCCCGCCGTCCTAACAGTATTATCGGGGAAAATCTGCATCTTACATCGTTTGAATTCTGCAAAAAAGATACAGCAGTTTATACAAACGATGAAAAAATGAAGATAAGGCTCGGTTTTTCTGCAAATAATAGCGTTGATGAGGTATCTGTGTTTGCTGCAATAAAAAATTCGGATAATCAGTCGGTAGGCACATACGAGGCTACGCCTTTTTGCAACGCAGCGGCAGGTAAAAGCTATATATCGGAGTTTGAGATAGATATCTCTGCTCTTTGCGACGGCACCTACAGTATCGTTCCGGATCTTGTTGTGTGTGACGGAGCGGCAACGGTATTTTATGACCATGTGTTGGAAGAAATCCGTTTTAAGGTTGCAAGGAATGATCGTACCAACATCGAGTGGCGAAGATCAAATTACGGCAGCGTCAGACTGACCGGAATTTGCCACATAAGTACAGATGAAAATCAATAGTATTTACCTTGACAAGGGGGACACTATTTGATATCATAAAATAAATAATATGTTGAAAAGGCAGGACAAAAAATGAAAAATGTAACTATCTTCGACCATCCGCTGATACAGCATAAAACAACAATACTGCGTCAGACAACAACCAGCAACAAGGAATTCCGTGAGCTTGTTGAGGAAATAACTATGCTCATGTGCTACGAGGCATTGCGCGATCTTCCTCTTAAAGAGATTGAGATCGAAACTCCGCTTACAAAAACAAAGCAGAAGGTGCTTGCCGGTAAAAAACTCGCTATCGTTCCGATACTGCGTGCAGGTCTTGGTATGGTAGATGGTATGCTGAGCCTTGTGCCGGCTGCTAAGGTTGGCCATATTGGTATGTACCGTGACGAGGAAACTCTTGAACCTCACGAATACTACTGCAAACTGCCTGGCGATATTGACGAGCGTCTTATCGTAGTTGTTGATCCGATGCTTGCTACCGGCGGCTCGGCTATTGACGCTATCAGTCAGATAAAAGGCTACGGCGGTAAGAATATCAAGTTTATGTGCCTTATCGCTGCACCTGAAGGCATAAAGGCATTGAGCGAGGCTCACCCCGATGTTGATATCTATTGTGCTAATGTTGATGAGTGTCTTAATGAAAGAGGCTACATTATGCCAGGTCTCGGCGATGCAGGTGACCGCATCTTCGGTACAAAATAATAAACATAGTAAAACAAAACATATTTTAAAGCCTTTTAGCAGAGCAGATTGTTTTGCTGAAAGGCTCTTTTTATAAATGTAAATAAATTGCGGCATCTGCTTTTATTACAGATGCCGCAAAAATATTTTTGATTTACCATATAAACGAGTATCTGTCACGATATTGTTTCGGTGACATACTCATTTTCTTTTTAAACAGATGATAAAAGGTTGAAAGATTTTCAAATCCGCTTTCAAGCGCAATATCAATAATATCGTAATAGGTTGTGGTGAGCATAGCACAAGCGTGTTCTATACGCAGATCGTTTAGATATGCGCCGAGCGTTTCGCCGGTAGCCTCCTTAAAAAGGCGACACACATGTTCACGGCTTTTTCCTGTCGTTTCGATAATTGCATTAGTTTTTTGAGAGTATATTTCACGCTGGGTCAGCGAATCGTAAAAAACTCTGAACCAATGCGGCACATTGCACAGAAACTGATGGTCGTTTATTTCGGGATACATTATTTTACGATGTAGCCTTCACGAACACCGTAAGCGGCGTTTGATTCATCTGTATCAATATGCATTGCAAGTGCATAGGAGTCGCTAACACGAACTACAACATCCTCAAAGATGCAGCTGCGTTCTGCGCTTTCAGCTTTAACGCTTACGATCTGCTTATCAGCAACACCGAACTTTGCAGCATCTGCGGTTGTCATATGTATATGGCGCTTTGCAACGATAACGCCTTCGCTGATCTCAACCTCACCGCAAGGACCTACAAGCTTGCATCCGGGTGTGCCTGCTACATCACCGGACTCTTTTATAGCTATACCGAGACCGATAGAACGTGCATCTGTTGCAGAAAGCTCAACCTGATCTGCAGAACGGGCAGGACCGAGTATGCTTACACCTGCAAGCTCCTTCTTGGGACCTACAACAGTAACACGCTCATTGCAAGCGTACTGACCGGGCTGTGAAAGCTCCTTCTTAACTGTAAGCTCATAGCCTGCGCCAAAAAGAGTTTCAATAGTTTCTTTTGTGAGATGCACGTGGCGTGCACTAGTTTCAATAATAAATTTATCCATTTTTACCTCTCCCTTAAAAAGTGATTTGTTTTACATTCTCATTTTACACCATTGAAATTGATTTTTCAACCGATTTTGCGAATTTATCATATTGCACAAAATAAAATATAAAAATTTTTGAACTTTCTGCAATTTCTATCTTCCATTTTAGAAAAAGATATGTTATAATCATAACAATTAAACGCTGGGATGAAGATCAGTAGCCGTTTTTTCGGTCTTTCAGAAAGCCGCCGGTTGATGCGAGGCGGTATTCCGTATTCGGTGAACTCACTTCGGAGCGGCCGGCTGAACATTATTTAACAGTAGGTGCGGACGGGGGCTTACCGTTACATAAGCAGAGTATTATAATGTACTCGGATAAAAGCGCATGATTTATCATGAAAAAGAGTGGTACCGCGGAGAAGTTTTCTTCGTCTCTTTAATGGGACGGGGTTATTTTTTTATTTACCCCTCTCACACATTTGAAAGGATGGTATTACAAAATGGAAAACTACAAAAAGTATGAGCGTCAGTATTTTATGCCCCCTGAGCCTACATATGATTGGGTGAAGAAAGATTATATCGACAAGCCGCCGATCTGGTGCAGCGTTGACCTGCGTGACGGCAATCAGGCACTTGTTGAGCCGATGAGTCTTGATGAAAAGTTGGAGTTCTTCAGCTTGCTTGTCCGTCTTGGCTTTAAAGAGATAGAAGTCGGCTTCCCTGCCGCTTCTGAAACCGAGTATAACTTTATGCGTGCTCTTATTGAGCGCAACATGATTCCTGATGATGTAACCGTTCAGGTGCTTACTCAGGCAAGAGAACATATCATCAAAAAGACATTTGAGGCTGTAAAGGGTGCGCCCCACGCAGTTATCCACCTTTACAATTCAACATCTGTTGCACAGCGTGAGCAGGTGTTCAGAAAGTCAAAGGATGAGGTCAAAAAGATCGCTGTTGACGGTGCTCAGCTGCTGAAAAGATTGGCTGATGAAACAGAGGGTAATTTCTCATTTCAGTACAGTCCTGAAAGCTTCCCGGGAACAGAGGTAGACTATGCTCTTGAGGTGTGCAATGCGGTGCTTGATGTATGGCAGCCCACACCCGAAAACAAGGCTATTATCAATCTGCCGACTACTGTTGAAAACGCTATGCCGCATGTATTTGCAACACAGGTAGAATATATGAGTAAAAACCTTAAATACCGTGACGGCGTTATACTCTGTCTGCATCCGCATAACGACAGAGGCAGCGGTGTTTCGGATGCTGAGCTCGGTATTCTTGCAGGCGCGCAGCGTATTGAGGGGACACTTTTCGGTAACGGCGAGCGTACGGGTAATGTCGATATTATCACCCTTGCAATGAATATGTTTTCACACGGTATTGATCCCGGACTTGACTTTTCAAATGTTACTGAGATATGTGAGGTATACGAGCGTCTGACCGGCATGAAGGTATCGCAGCGTCAGCCATATGCAGGCGAACTTGTGTTTACTGCTTTCTCTGGCTCACATCAGGATGCTATTGCAAAGGGTATGAATTATCGTGAGGAAAAGCAACTTGATAAGTGGAATGTTCCGTATCTGCCTATTGATCCGAAGGATGTCGGCAGAACATATGACAGCGACGTTATCCGTATCAACAGTCAGTCAGGTAAAGGCGGCGTTGCTTATATTTTGAAGCAGAATTTCGGACTTTCTCTGCCTGAAAAGATGAGAGAGGATGTAGGCTATACTGTTAAGGCGGTTTCCGACCATGCACATAAAGAGCTGTCACCTGAGTGGGTATATCAGATATTTGAGCAGAAATATATCAAAAATACCGCCAAATTTACTATTCCTGAGTGTCACTTCAAGCAGATAGATAACAATCTTATTGAGGCATCCGTTACTATCCACCATCACGGTGAGGACGAAGTAATAACTGCCTGCGGTAACGGTCGTCTTGATGCGGTAAGCCGTGCTATTAAAGACAGATTTAATATTTCCTATGAGCTTTCGGTCTACGAGGAGCACGCTTTGACAAGAGGCTCATCATCAAGAGCGGTTTCATATGTTGCCATCACTTGCCTTGGAAAAATGCATTGGGGTGTAGGCATCAATGAGGATATTATACGCTCATCGATCAAGGCACTTTGCTGTGCAGTAAACAACCTTGAACTGTAAATAGAATTGAGTTAACAAGAGAAAACCACGGTAGATTGAAGATCTACCGTGGTTTTTTACTTCAATGTTTCTATATCCATAGTTGCATATGCATTCAGGTCGGAGTCGGCTCTTGTGCCTGCAAGGTATTCATAATATCCCTGCACACCCACCATTGCAGCGTTGTCACCGCAGTATTTAAGCGGCGGAAGATATATATTCACACCTTTTTTGCGGCACAGCTCGGTCATTCTCGAACGTATCTCGCTGTTAGCGCTTACACCGCCTGCAAGCACAAATTGTTTGTGACCTGTCTTGCCAAGTGCTGTTTCGACACGACTGCATAGAATATCCGTCACCGTTTTGCGAAGTGATGCGCACATATCGGCAACATCAACTTCAATACCCTTCTGTTGTGAATTATTGATGGTATTAAGAACAGCAGTTTTGAGCCCTGAAAATGAAAAATCAAGCGGATTTCCGTCAACACGAGGGTTCGGCAAAGTATATGCGTTGCAGTCACCGTCATTTGCAATGCGGTCAAGATGAACACCGCCGGGATAATCAAGACCGAGCGCCCTGGCGCATTTGTCAAAGCACTCACCGGCAGCATCATCACGTGTTCTGCCGATGACCTTGAAATCGGTGTAGTCATTGACTTCAACAAGATGACTGTGTCCGCCTGATACAACAAGCGCTAAAAACGGCGGTTTTAGATCCTTATGCGCTATGTAGTTTGCCGCAATATGGCTGCGAAGGTGATGTACGGGAACGAGCGGCTTATTTGCAGCAAAGCATAGCCCCTTTGCAAAGCCGACACCAACGAGCAGCGAGCCGATAAGCCCCGGCGCATTGGTCACAGCTACTGCATCAATATCGTTGAGAGTTACCCCTGCTTCACACATTGCCTGCTTGTAAAGCCGTGATATAGCTTCAATATGCCTGCGTGATGCTATCTCCGGTACAACACCGCCGTAAAGCACATGCTCCGGCACCTGCGATGCAACTAACGAGCATATAACTTTTCTTTCTTCTGTAATAGCTACTGCGGTATCGTCGCAGGAGCTTTCAATGCTTAAGATCATCATATTTTCACCGTCTAAAATCGTTTAGTATAAATTAGTGCGTCTTCATCGGGCGCAGAATAAAATTTTTTGCGAAGTCCCACGGCAGAAAATGCGTGGCTTTCGTATAGCTTAATAGCGGCAGTGTTGCTTTTTCGCACTTCAAGTGAGATAAACGAGCAGTTTTTGCTCTTGCAGAAACGCTCTATTTCCGACAAAATCTCATTTGCAGCACCGCATCTGCGATGGCTTTTGCTTGTGCAGATGTTTGTTATATACGCTTCATCAAGAACCGTGCACACCCCGCCGTAGCCTACTATAACACCGTCAACAAATGCGCCGAAAAATCCGTTGTTCGGATTTATTATGTGCTCTGTAACCGTCTTTTCACTCCATGGATGTGAAAAGCATTCCGTTTCCAAAGCGGCTATATTGGCGACATCTTTTTCAGTCAGCCTTTTTACTGTCATCATAAATTTTCACATACCTTTTTCACAAGTGCGTACAGTTGATCACGGCAGCTACGGTATATATCAAGATCACCACCGTAAGGATCACATACATCAATGTCAGGTAGAATTATTCTGTTCTTATCTATCCCACAACTGAGAAGAAAACTTGCGTGTGACATTGTCATCGGCACGATCAGATCCGCTTTTTGTGCAATATCTGCCGTTAACTGCTTTGAGCGGTGAGTTGATAGATCAATACCTTTTTCAGCGAGAGCAAGTACCGCATTTTGCGACGCTTTGCTGTCAGTTTCCGCTGCAAGTCCTGCACTATCAAATTCTAACTCCGGATATTCGTTTTTTGCGATCGCTGCCGCCATTGCGCTGCGGCAGGTATTGCCTGTGCAAACAAAAAGAATTTTCATATCAGTATTACCTTATTTGGTATCGTACCAACACTTGCCGCTTTTTACTTCAACAGTAAGCGGGACGGCAAGTGACATTGCCGATTCCATTTCCTCTTTTAAAATAGCGGCTGCTTTGTCTGCTTCTTCAAGTGGTGATTCAACTATCAGTTCATCGTGTATCTGCATTATAAGACGGGATTGCAGCCCCTCTTTTTCTATTCTTGTATTTACTCTATTCATTGCGATCTTAATGATATCTGCCGCTGTTCCTTGAATTGGTGCGTTGCGTGCAACACGCTCGCCGAATGAACGAAGGTTGAAGTTGGATGCAGATAGTTCAGGCAAATATCTTCTGCGATTGCAAAGGGTGGTAACAAAGCCATCTTCTTTTGCTTTTTCCACCGTTTCAGTCATATAGCGGTCAACACCCTTGTAGGTTTCGAGATAGCCGTTAATATACCGTTTTGCTTCAGCGACACTAACACCGATATCCTTTGACAACGAAAATGCACCTATTCCGTACACGATACCGAAATTAACTGCCTTTGCTCTTGATCGTAGCTCAGATGTAACCATATCGACCGGAAGACCGAACACCTGAGAGGCGGTAATTGTATGGATATCGTCATTATTTCTAAATGCGTTTATCATAGTTTCATCATTCGCAACAGCAGCAAGCACACGCAGCTCGATCTGTGAATAGTCGGCATCAACAAGCACGCAGTCAGGCTTTGCAATAAAGAATTTACGCATTTCTCTGCCCAATGGTGTGCGGACGGGGATATTCTGCAAATTCGGCTCTGTTGAACTGATGCGGCCGGTTCTTGTTTCGGTCTGATTTAATGTTGAGCGAATTCTGCCGTCCTCATCAATAGCACGCAAAAGTCCGTCGCAATATGTGGATTTCAGTTTGGTAACGGTTCGGTACTGCAAAAGCGCATCTACCGCCGTCGATTGATAACGAAGCTCGTTTAATACATCTGCGTTGGTGGAATACCCCGTTTTGGTCTTTTTGCCGTGAGGAAGACCAAGCGTTTCAAAAAGCGCAATACCAAGCTGCTTCGGAGAATTAAGATTGAACTCATATCCGACCTCGTCAATGACGAATTGACGGAGCTTTTCTGCCTCCTCTTCAAGCACAACAGCAAATGCGGCAATGCCGGCTTTATCGACCAAAAAGCCATCTCTCTCCATTTTGTAGAGGGTGTAGCTCAAAGGTATTTCAATATCGCAAAGCAGATGTATCTGATTATTTTCTTCAAGCTTTTTCGACAGATCGTCATACATACGCTGTGTCACATCAAGCATATATATCAGCTCTGCATATTCACACTCTCTCTTTGCAACGGAATATACATTGGCAAAGTGAGCATAAGAATAGTCACTAACATCGGGATTGTCAATATATGCCGCAAGCATCGTATCAAATGCAATATCAAGTGACTTTCCGGCTTTGAGTGAATGATAAAGCTGTTTTGAATCGTGGATTATTATCCCCTTTGCCGAAGATATACTTGAAACATTTTTGATTATTAGATATTTCTCGTCCTGCCTTGCTGCTGCAATACCGTCAAGGTATGCAAAAACACAGTTATCAGGTGCGCTTTCAGTATATTCAATAGTTATTGCCATATCAGCCTGAGTTTGCGTAATACGGGGTGTATTTTCATCTGCATTGAGGGAAAGTCGCTCGCAGAGTTTGAACATTTCAAGCTTTACTAAAAGCCTGCGTAATTCCTCACGCTGCTGTAAAACCGACAGCCTTACTTCATCCGGAAGATTGATATCGGCATCCCTGCATATCGTACCGAGAGTGCGGGAGAGAAAAGCGCTTTCTTTGCCTTCGATGAGTTTATTTCTCATGCCCTCCTTGATGTCGAGCGTGTCGAGATTTTCATATATATAATCAATGCTTTTGTATGTGCTGATAAGTGTAGTTGCGCCTTTCTGACCGATTCCTGCAACTCCGGGGATATTATCAGAACTGTCACCCATTATCGCTTTAAGCTCAATCATACCTGAAGGCGAAACACCGTAGTCTTCCATCAACTTTTCTGGGGTATACTCCGTAAGTACAGGACTTCCTGCTTTAGTTGCAGCAAGCAACACCGCTACCTTGTCGGATACTAACTGCAAGGCATCTCTGTCACCTGTTGCAATGGTGCAAAGTGCGCCTTCCTTTTCGCATTTTGCCGAAACTGTGCCGAGTATATCGTCTGCTTCAAAGCCTTCTTTTTCAAGCACTACGCAGCCAAATGCACGCAGAACATCCTTCATTATCGGTATCTGCATTGCAAGTTCGTCGGGCATTTTCTTTCTGCCGGCTTTATATTCAGCATACATTTTATGGCGAAAGGTGGGAGCTTTAAGATCAAATGCAGCAACGACCGCATCAGGCTCTACCTCATTAATAAGTTTGAGCAAAATATTCATAAAGCCGTAAATAGCATTGGTATATGTGCCATCCTTGGTAGTGAGCGGACGGATGCCGTAAAATGCACGGTTGATTATTGAGTTACCGTCTAAAGCCAGCAGTTTCATACTTTTTCTCCGTTTCGGATCATATTTTCACACTAATTGTATTTATTATATCATTTTTTGATTTCTTACGCAACAATTAACTTGAATATTAGCGGGGATGATGGTATAATGACGCATATAATGTTTAAAAAGAGGGATACACCGTGTCTTTAGAAAATGCAAAAAGAATCGTATTTAAGGTAGGAACGTCAACGCTGACCCATGAAAACGGCAAACCGAATTACAGAAAAATGGAGGAGCTTGTACGTGTTTTATCCGATCTTAAAAATTCGGGCAAGGAGATAATACTTGTCACATCCGGCGCTATCTCGCTCGGCTGTGACCGTATGAATATGGATAAGCGTCCCGATACCGTTGCAGGCAAGCAGGCAGCCGCCGCAGTCGGTCAAAGCGAGCTTATGTTTATATATGATAAGTTGTTTTCCGAATATAATAAAATTGTTGCACAGGTGCTTATGACTCGTGACGCAGTTGAAAAATGGAACCGTAAGGGCAATATCGTAAACACCTTTACCGAACTTTTGAACTGCGGTGTTATCCCGATAGTAAACGAAAACGATACCGTTGTTACAGACGAGATCCTGAATGAAGAAAACATCTTTGGTGATAATGATACGCTGTCCGCCGTCGTGGCTGACTGTATAAGTGCCGATCTGCTCATTATTATCACCGATATTGACGGACTTTATGATAAAAATCCCACCTTGTCAGATGCAAAACTTATTCATGATGTTGATGCCATTACTCCTGAACTTTATGCTGCGGCAGGCGGTGCAGGTTCAAAGCACGGTACCGGTGGTATGTACACAAAGCTTCAGGCTGCTGAAATTGCATCCAAAGCAGGGGTTGATATGATAGTGCTTTCAGGCAGAGAACTCCACAATAATTTGTACGATCTGTTTGACGGTAAAAAGGTAGGAACCTATTTCCACGCAAGAAAGGATTAGCTTTAAATGGAACTAACTGCAATCGGCGCTGCAGCTCGTATCGCATCAAGAAGTCTTATGACTGCTTCAACCGAAAGAAAAAACGAAATATTAAGATCAATAGCTGATGGGCTTATCACTGACTGTAATAATATCCTTGCGGCAAACCAAAAGGATCTTGATAAGGCACACGAAAATGGTATTAGTGATGCAATGTGCGATCGTCTTATGCTGAATTCCGACCGCATTAAAGCTATTGCACAGGCGGTGCTTTCTGTTGCTGAACTGCCCGATCCTGTTGGAATCGTGCTTGATGAAACCGAACGCCCCAACGGAATAAAGATAACTAAGATCAGCGTTCCAATGGGCGTTATCGGCATAATTTTTGAGTCACGCCCGAATGTCACGGTGGATGCGGCGGTGCTTTGCCTTAAAGCAGGCAGTGCAGTTATTCTGCGTGGTGGTAAGGAGGCAATCAATTCGAATACTGCGCTTTGCGAGTCGATGCGTGCATCGGTACGCCGTTGTGGGTTTGATGAAAACTGTATCAATCTTATCACCGACACCTCCCGTGAGTCGGCGACTGCATTAATGCAGCTTACCGAATATCTTGATCTGCTTATCCCAAGAGGTGGTGCAGGTCTTATCCGTTCTGTGGTGGAGAATTCAAAGGTGCCGGTTATCGAAACAGGTACGGGTAATTGTCATATTTATGTTGATGCCGATGCAGATATTGATATGGCGGTCAAAATTACCGATAATGCTAAAACACAAAGACCTTCAGTATGCAATGCCGCAGAAACTCTGCTTGTGCATAAAAGCATTGCTGAAGATGTGCTGCCGAAGATAAAGAAGCAACTTGATAAATCGAAGGTTGAGATACGAGGATGTAAAAGAACAAAAAACATCCTTGGGGATTGTGTTGTTGATGCTAC
>JAFPAK010000107.1 GCA_017390825.1 Clostridia bacterium | reverse complement strand
TTGACATTGCCCGAACGGATATTGAAATCAAGCGACTCTTCATCCGGCGTATTAACAAGATATACTGTATTTTTCGGTACTGTACGATAATATTTGCTGTTGCCGGTCAGCGTATAAACACCGCTGTCCTCATTATAAACATATCTGCCTGCCCCGATAGGCGGTATCTCCTTACCGTCATCATTAGCCATATCCTCGCTACCGCTTTTTATGATAGGAAAATCAAGTATCGAAGCAATATTAATATCCTCGTATTCGGTTGTAAACACAAAAGTGCCATCTCCGGGGGCTGAATAGGAAACTATATTTTTTAGCTGATCAGCATATCCGCTATACTTTGCCTCTTTTGCTCTTTTAATTGAATATACCACATCATCAGCAGTAATTGCAGTTCCGTCGGAAAACATGACGCTTTTGAGCGTTACAGTACATTTTTTGCCGGAAAGAGATATCCTCTGTGCTATGCGGTAGGTAGGATTTAAATCTTCATCAAGGCAAACTAATCCATCATACAAAAGCGATGATATTTGCTGATTGGCAAGCGTTTGCGCTTCATACGGATTCAAACTGTCAGACGCAGAAAACTGCAATGAAAGAGTGCCTGTGCCAAGAGCCTCATCAACCGCTTTGGTCGTAGTTACGACCGGTACTTCTGTTTCGGCACTTTCACAACTGCAAACCGTTACAGCCACGGCAAGCGTGAGCAAAACTGCAAATATTCGCCGCACGGCGCTCTCCTCCAAAACCAATAATACTACTCATAGACATACCTATACAAAAAGCATTATAACACATCATTTGCAATATTTCAATCAATTATTATAATGTTTACATTTTATTTTTTACAGATAATATTGAAATACGCTGCGTTTTATAATAAAATATAAATAATTAAATAGATATAAATTTAAAAGGAGAGGTGTTTATGAAAAAAGCGGCGCTTATGCTTGTTATCACGATTTTTTTGATGTGCGGCTGTACCAAGCAGACTGCCTCTCTCTCCTTTATTGCAATGGACACTTATATGACGCTTTCTGCCGAGTGCAATGAAGAAACACTCGAAAAAGTGCAAGATGAAATAATGCGGCTTGAAGATATTTTCAGCCACAGTGAAAACAGCGAGCTTGATGCTCTTAATCGGAATGATGGTGGCACTCTGAATAAGGATATGGAGATTTTGCTGGAGAAATCGCTGGAATACGCATATCTTACTGAAGGCGCATTCAATCCTGCAATGTATGATATCATATCACTTTGGGATATTCTCAATATGACAAAGGTTCCGCCTGATGGCGATATATCGAACTCTCTGAAAAACTGCGATTACACAAAAATAACCGTTGAAAACAGCAATGCAGAGCTTCACGGTGCAAAGCTTGATTTCGGCGGAATAGCAAAGGGCTATGCATCGGACAAGGCTGTTGACATTCTAAAATCCGAAGGAATAGCTGAAGCTGTTCTCTCGCTCGGCGGTAATATCGCCGTTATCGGTAACAAAAGCGGAAGTGGCTACAATGTCGGCATAGTGTCCCCGATCGACAACGGCAATGCAGCAACCTTAAAGGTAAGTGACTGCTTTGTTGTGACCTCGGGCAGTTATCAGCGTTATACCGAGATCGACGGAGTCCGGTATCACCATATTTTCGGCAAAGACGGTTATCCTGCTGAAAATGAATTGGTGTCTGTCACGGTCGTAGGCTCAAGCGGAACATACTGCGATGCAATGTCTACCGCTCTATTTGTTATGGGTCTTGACAATGCAATCAAGTTTGTGAATTCCGATGAAAGCATCGAGGCGGTGTTCATCACAAAAGACAACAGAATACTGGTCTGTGACAGTCTTGCAAGTAAATTCACTCTTGTAAGCGAGGATTTTACCTATGAAAAGATTTAAAGCCTTTGATATAATAATATTCGCCGCAGTTGTCACAATAGCAATTTCAAGTGCCGTTTTACTGTTCAAGGGTGTCGGTAACACAGCGAAAATATATGTTGATAACGAGCTTGTTAAAACAGTATCACTGCAAAACGATCTTGAACTTGATCTTAATCTTGAAATGAACAATATTATTGTGATAAAGAACGGAAGGATCGGTGTTGTATCAGCCGACTGCCCCGATAAAACCTGTATTATGACAGGATATATTGATACATCTGGGCAAAGTATAGTGTGTATTCCGTCAAAATTAGTTATAAAAGTGGAGTAGTGTATTATGAATATTTTATGTATCGGCGATGTTGTATCGGGAGTAGGATGTGAAGCATTACGTAAGGTTCTGCCGAAACTGAAAAAGGATAAGAATATCGATCTGGTTATCGCAAACGGCGAAAATAGTGCCGATGGTAACGGAATTTTACCGCAAAGTGCTGAAAAACTCGTTAATTGCGGTGTTGACATCATCACCACCGGAAACCACGCTTTCCGCAGAAAAGAGATGTATGACAAGTTTGAAGAGCTTGAATACCTTATCCGCCCTGCAAATTATCCTAATGGCGTGCCTGGACGCGGTATGTGCATTTACGATATGGGCAGATGCCTTGTTGCAGTGATAAATATTATGGGCGTTGTGTATATGGAGCCTCTTTATAATCCGTTTGAAACGCTTGACAGGCAACTGGAACTTGCAAAAGATCAGGGTGCGAAGATAATAATAGTAGATATCCATGCCGAAGCTACCTCGGAAAAGCGTGCGCTCGGCTTTTATGCCGACGGCAGAGCAAGTGTGATCTTCGGCACCCATACTCATGTGCAGACTGCCGATGAACAAATACTTAAAGGAGGCACGGGCTATATTACTGATCTCGGTATGTGCGGTCCTGAACAGTCGGTACTCGGTGTTAAACCGGAAATCACGATAAGTAAAATGAAGACTATGATGCCGATAAGATTTGACACCGCACACGGTGACTGTATCGTATGCGGCTGTATATTCACCGTTGATGAAAAAAGCGGAAGGGCAACCGCAGCAGAGAGAATATATATCAGGGTTGCGGAGTAAACATCATAAATCCGGGAAAACTGCATATTTTGTGCATAAATGTATAATTATTACTTGAAACGCAAAGCGGTAGATGATATAATGATGTTAAAAAGGAGGAATAAAAATGTATATTTGTCCTAAATGTCAAAAAACATCGGAGAATGCGATAAACTTCTGCCCGAATTGCGGAACACCAATACAGCTGATGCAACCGCCGGTCGAAGAAATACCTACGGTGGAAGCAACACCTATTACACCGCCTGTACAGCAGTATCAGCCGCCGCAGCCGATGCCTCAATATATGCAACAACCGCCTATGCCGCCACAGTACTGCCAGCCGCAATACAGCCGTCCTGTGCCGCCACCACCTCCTATCGATCCCAATGCATCAATGGGTAAAGCGACAGCAAGCATGGTGCTTGGTATCATAGGATTTATGATCGCCTTGTTTTCAATCCCTTTCATGGAAGATATGGTCTTCAATGAAAGGAGTATAATTATAGCGCTTATAGTTCAGACTATCGCATTTGCAATGTCAATCGTCGGAGTTTCGATTGCCGGATCTGCCGCTTCAGACGGAAACAGATCTGCTATGCGCAAGGTCGGTAAGGTATTTGGTATTATCGGAATCGTATTTTCGGCTATCTTTTTAGGCATACTTTCAATATTACTTATAGTAGAATAATTTAGATAAAATTGATGGAGGAATTTATTATGTTTATTTGCCCTAAATGTCAAAAAACATCGGAAACACCGATGAATTTCTGCACATCCTGCGGAACACCTATGGTCGAGCAGCAGCCGACCGAGGCAGCAGCACCTACTCCCATAGCAGAACCTGCACCGATTGTTGAAGCAGCACCGGTAGCTGAAGCGGCACCGGTAGCTCAGGAGATACCTGTAGTCGAGGCTACACCGGTAACGCCCGAAGCTCCGCAGTATCAGGCACCGCAATACAGTCAGCCTACCCAGCCCGCTGCGCAGTATGTTCAGCCGCAATATTACGCTGCACAGCCGCAGCAAAACGGCACACCTGCAAAAGGCAAAGCTATTACAGGTATGGCTCTCAGCATCGGCGGTGTTGTATTTGCCGGTCTCGGACTTATCTATACACTTATTCTTTCAGCGATTGGCGCAGGAATAATAATGGCTATTGTATTTATGATATTCAGCCTTCCGCTTTCCATTGTAGGTATGGTGCTTTCAAGAGGTGCAATAAATGCAGGCAATAGATCGGGTATGGCTAAAGCAGGCAAGATACTCGGACTTGTAGGAATTATCCTTACCGCAGTAATGTTCGTGATCGGTCTTATCTCACTTGCGTTTATAGGCAACGCTATTGATATGATCGATTCATACGACTATTACGACGATTATTACAGCTATTATTAATATAAATATGCAATTTGATCGGTAAGACAGCAATAATGTCTTACCGATTTTTCTATGTTGACATTTTTATTATTTACTTTTATAATATTTCTGTATGAATTTATCGAATTTTGATATAAAAAGTGGGCAATTATGAACAAAAATCTGAAAGAGTATATCCGCTACAATGAAGCGGCACTAAAGAATTCAAGCAAAGACTTTAAATCAATATTTGAAATTATGTTCCGCAAGAGCGACAATGTACTTTGCGAAAGCAACGACGGATTTCGTATAAAAAAACAAACCTACGGCGAAATTCGTGATATGATAAAGACCACCGCAGGTGCACTGTATCAAAAAATCGGTGCAAGTGGCAGCTATGTTGCACTTGAACTGGATAACAGCGCAGAGTGGATAGTTGCTTTCTGGGCAATCCTTATGAGCGGCAACAAGCCGTATCTTGTAAATATGCGCTATCCTTCATCGCTTTCAAATTCAATACTTAAAACACTCAATATCCGATATACTGTGTGTGATAAAAAAAGCGGGCTGGATACAGAGGCGATCGATATATCATCTCTTCTGACCGACACTCATATCATCTGCCCTGATGACGTATTTCAAAATGAGATAGCATTTTCCTCGTCTGCTACCTCAATGAATGAAGTAGTCTGCTTTTATTCAGGCTACGAGGTTGCAGAGGAGATACTTAACTTTAAAAGCATAATAAAACAAGGGCCGAGAATAACAAAGCATTACAAAGGCAGCTTAAAGCAACTTGCATTTTTGCCGTTTTATCATGTTTTCGGTCTGTTTGCGGTGTACTTCTGGTTCACATTTTTCGGTCGTACGCTTGTATTTCTGCGTGACTATTCTGCTGAAACTATTTTAAAAACCTGCCGCAGGCATGAGGTAACGCATATTTTTGCAGTACCTATGCTCTGGCATACGATAGAAAAGCAGGTACTTTCTGCAGTCAGAGAAAAAGGTGAAAAGCAGCAAAAGAAATTCAACACCGGTCTTAAGCTGATGACAAAATTACAGAATTTAAGTCCCACACTCGGCGCAGCAATTGCAAAACGGGCGATGAGCGAGGTGACAGATCAGCTTTTCGGCAGATCGGTAATGTTCTGTATCAGCGGTGGTAGTTATCTGCGCACATCGGCAATACAGATGATGAACGGAATAGGCTACTGTCTGCACAACGGATACGGTATGAGCGAGGCCGGTATAACATCTGTCGAACTTCGCAGAAAGCCAAAATACCGAAATCTTAACTCAATAGGCAAGCCCTTCGACTCTGTTCAGTATAAAATTGACGAAAACGGCATACTGCATATAAAGGGCAGTTCACTTTGCCGTCAGAAGCTTATCAACGGTGAAATGATCACCATTGACGGTTGGTTTGATACCGGTGATAAAATGTGTGAAAAGGATGGCCACTATTATATAATGGGGCGGCAGGGTGATGTCGTCATCGGTGAAAATGGTGAAAACATCAACCCCGATACTGTTGAGCAGAAATTTAACATTCCCGATGCAATATCTCTTTGCGTTCTGGGTCTTAAAGGTGACAACGGCGAAGAATTATCTATTGTTGTACAGATAAATCAGTATATTTCAAGTACACAACTTGATGCGCTGAAAAATGAAATTTACTCTGTAAATGACACTTTACCGAAAACCACCGCTATTAAAAAGTTCTATTTCACCTACGATGCGCTTTGTCCGCCGACAGCTATCAAAGTCAGCAGAAAGCAGCTTATTAAAAAGATAGCAAACGGTGAAGTCAAACTGACTCCGTTTGCGGATATGACTGTTACATCATGTGATGACGATAATGACTCTGCTCTTATGACAAGGATCAAGGAGATAGTCGCATCAAAGCTTGGCATTGATAAAAATGATGTCAGTGCCGACTCGCATATCTTTTTTGATCTTGGTGCTACAAGCATACAGTATTTTTCTATCCTTACTGCGCTGTCTGAGGAGTTTTGCATAGAATCGTATGAAGATACCGAAAAATACCGCTATACACCGAAAGAAATCTGCGAATACATAGAAAGACATTTATAATATGAAAAACAAGCATTTTATTAATTTCTTTACCGGATTTGTGAAGATAACAGGTATTATTCCGGCGCTTATCTTCTTTAAGCCGAAAGTGCATTATATCAACAAAAAATCTCAATCGAAACGACTTCCAAGGCCCTGCATATTGGTATCAAACCATAAGTCACTTATGGATTTTGTACTCTATCTTGCAGTCTTTCCGTTCCGAACCATCCGATTTTTAATGGCAGAGGTACTGTTCAACAAGGGCAAGCTGTTTGCAAAGTTTTTATATTCCCTCGGTGGCATTCGTGTTGACCGTGATGCATTCACCTTTGATTTTGTTTCCGATTCGCTATCAGTGCTGGATAATGGCGGCACGCTCGGTATTTTCCCAGAGGGAAGACTTCCGATAAACGGTAAACCGTGGCCGTTTACCGTCAGCACCGCTTTTATTGCAACGCATACCGATGCTGCAATAGTACCCGTTTATACTGACGGTAACTACGGCATTTTCAAGCGAGCAAATATTATGATAGGCGAAAAACTGTATCTTAAAGACTATTGCAACAATGAAAGTTCTGAGGATGAGCGGTTAAATGAGCTTACAGCTCTGCTTGAAAAGAAGGTATATGAATTAAAAGATGAGCTGGAAAAAAGAAAGGCGAAAAAGTAATGCAAAAGCAATATAAAAAAGCAAAGCTTTTTGATATACACCGTTTGCCTATGGATATCGGAAGGATCGTATGCGCACCCTTTCCGCTGATCTTACGCTTAAAATGTGTTACGCCTGAAGGCGAAAAGTACCGTGACAGACTTTACGGAGGAGCAATTGCAACGGCAAATCACACTTCCTTCTTGGATCCGTTTGTGGTAGGTGTTACCTTCTGGTACAGAAGAGTGTTTTTTATGGCAGCAGAGGTCGTGATGAAAAATAAATTAGTTGAGTTTTTGCTTAAAGGTATCGGCTGTATAAAGATCGACCGCAATAAAGCAGACCTTGAAGCCATTAAAAAATGCGTTTCAGTGCTTAAAGACGGAAGAGTGCTGTCGGTATTTCCGCAAGGTGGTATTTCCGATGAGGGCAGTATGAGTGACATCAAATCCGGAGCGGTTTTAATGGCATTGCAGGCGAATGTGCCTATCGTGCCGATGTATATACACAAACGCCGCCGTTGGTATTGCCGCAGAACGGTAGTTATCGGAAAAACAATATATCCAAGTGAAATGTGTACTAAAAAACTGCCGTCGCTGAAGGATATTTCAAGCATCACAAACGCTGTGCTTTTTGAAATGAACAGATGTAAGGAGTCAATAAAATGAATTGTTTTGAACGATTGATAAAGGTATTCAATAATGTTTTTGAAGGCGAAATAGCTACAGAAAATATTACGGCTTCATCAAATCTGCGTGAAGATATAGGCATGAATTCGATCGGTATGCTTTATATGGCAATGGCGGTGGAAGAAGAATTCGGCATAAAGTTTACAAATGACGATTTTGTCGGCATTAACACTGTGGATGATGTTATCAGATGTATTGAGGGCAAACTGTAAATGAAATGGACACAAAACGAACCTCACTACGGTGATATGGTGCGTGTTAAGGTGAAATTTTATTATCATTACGGTATTTTTTCAGATGAAAGCACCGTCATCCAATTTGGCCTGCCGAACAATGTTGAGCAACCCGCCGATGAAGTTAAGGTGCTTGCGACAGATATATACACTTTCCTATCGGGCGGTGAACTTGAGGTTGCGGAACTGAATCCCAAAGAACGGTGTGAACGCAAGTCTACTGAACAGACTGTGAGCGAGGCAATGTCAAGAATCGGCGAAGGTGGCTACAATATTTTGCATAATAACTGCGAGCATTTCGCATATGAATGTGTATTCGGCAAAAGCAAATCCTCTTTTATAGACAGTATTCGTGAAAATATACGAAAAAAACTGAATAAAGAAAAATAAAACCGGCATCAATTGGGAGACACTTCGTAAAGAAGTTTCTCCCAATTTCTTTTTATATAAAAAATGACACATTCGGCTTGAAAGTGTCATAGTGGGTTACGTACTTTGAAAACACACCTATCTCAAAGATAAAAATCATTAGTGTTATTGTGA
>JAFPAK010000106.1 GCA_017390825.1 Clostridia bacterium | reverse complement strand
TGATAAACCTCCCTCTCCGACTGCACCTGCTTAACAGATGCAGTCAAAAAGGAGAATAACAAAGAAATCAGCAAATTTATACCCGCCATACCCAACCGCCGAGCGCTATGCCCGGCACAAATTAAAAAGCAGACAGTTCATGAGCGCTGTTGCTCTGCTTGTCTGCTTTTTCTATAGTACCATTATATCACTATCGAATATAACATTCTATAACATCTTATAACATCTTACTTAATTATTTTATTGCAATTTGCTCCAATGCTTGCCTGTGCAGTCGACAGACATGCACATAGTGATAGTTCATATCTGCTGCGATTTTCTCAAAAGTCTCGCATAAGATATAGCGCTTGTATAGCAATCGTCTATATGTCTCGTCAGATATGCTGTTAATAGTTCTTTCAATCTCATTTTTAAGCTCAAAGAGAAAAGCAATATGTCTTTCAATATCGTTCGTTAAATCGACTATTTTTGCGACAACAGAGCTTAACCTGTCACCAGACGAACTACCATGTGTCTCGCTAAACACCGGCGAAATGTTACTTGCTAATTCTTGCAGCTGAAGAATGGTCTTTCGCTCGTCATCAATCTTGCCAATGATAGATTTATATTGTGATAGATACTCCTTGCTTGTCATTTGCTACCTCTCTTTATAAACTCACACCCACGCCTACTGCATATGTATATCTCATTACCGTTGCTCTTTTTACCGCAATAGGTAGACCACACGCAGCATGAGCATTTATGTTTTTTTGAAGCCCTCTTTGCAGCAGTTAGCATCTCATTAATAAGCGCACACTTTTTGCTTTTAGAAAAGAAACTTGCGTCTCCTTTAGCCTTGCGAGGCTTGCCCCGATTTCGAGCGTAATTTGCTCGACTGTTACAGCGCTCACTACAATATATCTTGTTTTTATAATGCGCCTCAAACGGCTTTCCGCAATATACACATATTTTTGTCATTAACTACTCCTTATCCTGCCGCCAACCTCAACCTACGGCAGCCACACCGCCCACAATCTTGCTTATTAACCTTCCGTACATAATAAGCCGGTGCTTCCAATTCTCAAGCAATTTCTATAACAGTCTTGGCATCTTTGCATCCGAACTCGGCGCATAAGATTAATGTGATGTTAAAAAAGCTGTCGTCTGCTATGATGCCTGACCTAGTCAGTCCGTCCAGTATCATTTTGCCGGAATAATTATCTGGATCTCTCCGTCTTTTATCGGGAAAACAATACTTTATCCGCACCGTTGCTGACCTCAACGGTTTAAGCGGACGAGGTCGACAAAGCGCAAATATCAACTGTGCCCACCGCTTTTTCTCTTCACGATAAGCCCATCTGGCATTGCGACCGATATACTTGTTGTTGCTCGGAGGGATCTCCGGGATAACGTACCTCAATTCAATCTCACCGGCATCAACAGCACCTTATGGTCACCGCTTGAAATGATCGCAGGCTGAGTAGCACCGCTTACCGCGAATTTTACCGTGGCGCTTTCAAACGTTTTCGCGCTCTCAAGCATCAAACGGGGATTAAATCCCATTGTCAAATCTTCTATGCCATTTTTGCACGGCATCGTTTCCGAGAAATCAGCAATCGCCTCATTTGCAGATATCTCAATCTCTTCAGGACTAAATGTGAATTTTGAATTACCGAGATTGCTTATAACATTGGCTCTCTGCAATATATCGCATAATGTTGATGTTTCAACAATGCACCCTTCAATATCTTTAAAGAGCGGCTTGTAATTGAAGAATTCGCCAAACAACAGCGGAGCCGTTACTTCATAGTCACCTACCGTGAACACTGCCTTATTCTCGCCGCTTTGTATCGTTACATCACCGTCGGTGCAAAGCGGTAACAGCTTTTGCAATGCAAATTTCGGCACTATTATATTGACCTTGTCTATAAATTTCACCTTTTGCCACGCTACACGACTACCATCGCAGGCGGCTATATTCAAGTATTCACCGTCACCTTCAAAAGACACGCCGCCGTGTACCGGACGTTGCGGATTATCTTGCGCCGCATGAAGCACCGATGATACCAGTGCGCTGAACTCATCACACGGTATTGTAGTTATCGCTTCAGCAGTTTCAACATTAATCAGTGGGAAGTTCTCGACCGAGCTAGTGGTAAAGCGTGATATTGATCTTCCTGATTTAACTATTACTTTGCCGTCTTTTGTCGAGATATCTATAACGCCGTTCGGCAGAGTTTCAATAAGCTGTATTGCCTTTTTCGGCAATACGAACTCTTCATCATGGTCGATCGGTGTAACGCATTGCAGAACCATATCTGTGGCGTACATCTTACCTGCGTGTACCAGTATCTCTGACTGTTTTCCCATAAACGGCTTTAATGTTTTGATCTTCTTGATTAATAATGATTTTTCAAATTTCATAAATATTTACTCTCCTATAAAGTCAAATAGTGTAATTTGATTATCTTTGCTTTCTTCAGCCTTTAAATACCCGACCCCGTCACGGAAATAGTCAGGATTTAACTCGATGCCGTATCCTCTGCGTCCGTGCCTTATTGCTACGAGTGGTACTGTCATAAGACCGCCAAAAGGATCTAGTACCAAGTCGCCGGGATTTGAATACCTATTGATGATTCTCTCAACTATGTCAAGTTGCAATGGACAAACATGCATTTGCTGTCTGCGCTGGCTTTGCGTGGTGTTTAGCGTTCTCATGCGGTTTATATCGTCCCATATCTTATCTGACCAACTCGCCGGAGCGACTACCATGAAAGTTGCAGGCAGCTTGTTATCCGCATCAAGCGCTTTAGCAAGAGCGACATGCTCTTCATAATGATATATACTCTCACCGGAATACTTGCGATATGCCTTTTGCAGTTCGTTTACAGACATATGCTTCAATTCCTCTTTGTCAAGCAGCCTATCACCGCTGCTTCGATAAAAAGCATGTGCATCAAGCTGCCACTGTGCCCTTGTATAATCCTCTTTAGATTTAGCCACCGGATCATCAGCATAGGCTTTACTGGTATCGGTAGGTAATTTGCGGAATAACAATATATACTCCGGACACCCAACACCCATCTTTGTACCGTCTTTGCATTGTTCTGACCATCCAAGACGATAAGTTTGATTGTTTTCACGTACAACATCTGTGAGTACGACTATCCTACCCATATATTTAAATCCGTGTTTAAGATAGTGAAATACCGTCATTTCCGAAAACGGATCTATTGTCGGCATACCGTCACCGGTTGCATTGCCGAAAAGCACCCTATCCTTAACATGGATAGCAGCTACCCTGCCGGGCTTCAATACTCTCAACAATTCGGGTGTGAGATAGTCCATCTGCTCAAAGAAGCTATCGTTATCGTCATTATGCCCAAAATCATTGTAGCTTGGCGTGTACTCGTAGTGATTTGAAAATGGTATCGATGTATGTATCAGATCGACCGAGTTACTTTGCAAAGTCCGTACTTCTTCTACACAGTCGTTAAGCACGGCCGTATAATTATTACCCTCAATCTTCACTCTCTCAACTCCTATACTTCGGCTCATTTTATCCAATATTGATTTGTTGGATAAGCCGTTCTTTTGAATTATTTCCTGCATCTTTTCCGACTGCTCGTCAAATCGTTTCCATTTCGCCAAGAGCTCATCAAGAACAGCTTGCTCGTTATCGGTATAGATGATATCAATAATGACCTTTTCACTTTGCAAAAAGCGATATATGCGGTGTATAGCTTGAATAAAATCATTGAATTTATAGTCAATCCCTACAAATATTGCTCTGTGGCAATGCTTTTGAAAATTACAGCCTTGACCCGATATTTCTTTTTTCGTAGCGAGCAATCTGCAATTACCTTCCGCAAAATCCACGATACGCTTTTCGCGTATATCCATATCAAGAGATCCGTAAACTTCAACCGCTTCGGGTAGTGCCTTTTTAATAGCGTGTCGCTCTGCTTCAAGATCGTGCCACAAAATGAAATGATCGTTCGGTGCAGAATCGACTATCTCTTTCATTTTTGCTACTCGGATATCAAGACTGATGCGCTTCTCTCTTGCGGCGGCGGTCAATCCTTCTGCCGCGTCTACAAACAGATCATACTGCCCTGACCGCTTATCTATCTTCACTTTATCCGGTGATTGCAACTTGTGATAGTTGATCTGCATTTCAGGCAGATCATATCCGGTAGCGTCATATCCCAAATCTGCTGGTGATGATAAGAACAGCGCCCAAGATGATACCCATAGCCAAAACTCACTCTCTTTATGCGGATAAAGAGTTAAGTTGTTTGCCTTTTGGCTGTCACGCTTAAAATATCTTGTCAGTGCTTGCCCTGTGTCCATTACCTCAAGAAAGCCGCCGTAATGTATGATTTCCTTGTACTTATTTGGATCAGGTGTCGCAGTAGCAACGAGCTTATATTTAATGCCCTTAAACTTATCTAAAAACGTCTGATAAGTTTTACTTCCGAAAGAGCGCAATACTGACGCTTC
>JAFPAK010000105.1 GCA_017390825.1 Clostridia bacterium | reverse complement strand
CCGTCCTGATTTACATCACCAAATATACCTACACTTTCGAAATTGCAGAAACATTCTCTTGCAAGCTTGTGAACAAACGAATTTTCAAGACCGTAAACCGTTGTATAGAAAGATAATGATGCACTCTCATTCAACTCCGCATTCATAACTGTAAATTTTATCGGAGTTGTTTGTTCAACGTAAAGCGTTTTAACATCGTTTGTCAAGGTTATCTTATTTATGTTTCCATTAAAAACGCCAAGACTTGTAATGTTTTTAGGAACAACTATTTCCGGAATCGCACAGTTCTTTAAGCCTAATTCAGTCAAGGTGCTTGGGAAAGTCACCTTACTAATATTCTTGTAATCAGCAAGATAGCACGCTTCAAGATAAGGATCAAGTTGACAGAAAAATGTATCATTTGCACCGAAATACGGCTCAACACGCGAAACAGTATATCCTGCAATGCTTTCAGGAATAACAAGCTCTTTATTTGACTCAATCGGAGTAAGTGACGTTGTTTTTGGATTATATAAATAATATGCTAACACTGAAACGGTATTATCATCAAGCGGCTTGCACACAAACCCGGATTCTTCGTCATAAAAGACTCCTTCCTCGCGCACCAATTCAGTTACAGACTTATTGTATGTGTCAAATCTAAAAAAGCTTTCAATTTCACTTTTTGTCATAGCTTTAATATTGCTTTCGTCAACAATAACATAATCCATGTCTTTTTCAATGGCGTATTCAATTGCGTAGCTATCTTTACTTGCAACAATCGTTATATCATTATCTGAATTGAATGCAGTATCACTTATTTGTGTCACAGAGTTGGGAATATAAATACGATTTGTCTTGGTATAATACTCAAAAAATCCATCGCCGATATAGGTGATTCCATTAAATATAATTACATTAGGCTTGTTAAAAAACGACATAAACTCCAGATATAAGGATGTGTTATCATCGGGATTTTCATAATCAAAATCCATTAGTCTGCCTTCATTGTCGCTAGGGAATATGTAAAGAGCATCTATAAGTCTCTGTGTATCTGTAGGCAATCTGTAATATGTGTTAAAAAAGTAAGCACCGAACGGTAATCGAATATCATATGTAAAAAGGTCACTGTGGTCATAAGCCAGCCCGTTATCAAAATATCCATTCAAATTAGCAGGCAAAGCCGAAGCAGAAATACTAGCACTACTGATTAACAAAACAAGAGTCAATATAATAGCTAATAATTTTTTCATAAAAATTCCTCCTTTGTTATTTTTAATATAATATAATATTTATACAAAGTCAATAAATTTATTCTTAATTTGCATAATTTGAAATATATTGCTGTACAACCAATGTATCTTTTACATTAATTGAACCGTCCTGGTTTCCTCGTCAGATTCACTACAATCAGTTGCAGTTATGTCTTCGTAATAATATATCTCTTCAACATACGCTTTCTTTGCAGTAGCTTGAATTTCAGATACCGTCATTTCGGTAATTATCATAGGAGCATATTGACTTTGAAACTTAATATCTGCATCTGCAAGCTTCAAAGAGTTTTTAATCGTGTTGCCTTTTTCAATATACTTTTCTTTTGCGATACTGCGCTTTGATAAAATGAACTGATCTGTCAATTCTCTTTCATATTCTCTTTTAGCTTCGGTCTTTGCAAGATACGCTTTCATACCTTGCTGTACTTCCTGCTGTATTGATGAAAGTTCTGCCTCGGTTAGCGACGTTGAGTCCGACAAGGTTCCGATCTTATTCAAAAGCTCCTCTGAAGGCATTGCAAGGTCTGTATCAATGCTTTCGGCGGTGAGACCGGTCTTATTTTCTACTTCCTTATTTACCTCGTCATAATTAATATCGCTGTACCAGATAGCAACAAGTATCAGCTTGTCTGGGGAGGCACTTTCAATAACCCCGGCAAGTTGATCTGTTATCTTACTTTCCCAGTCGGTTATGGCATTCGCAGAAAATGATACGGCGAATACTGAAAAACCATAGCGAACGATAAAGTTAATGCGATTACTTTAAATATTATTTTCTGTTTTTTCATGAAAATTTCCTCCTTTATTTTAGTATTTGTTATTCTTATAAAAATAGAAAAATTATA
This sequence comes from Clostridia bacterium, assembly GCA_017390825.1. The sequence continues at coordinate 10,313 of JAFPAK010000105.1, read as the reverse complement.
ATATTCTCATAAAAACCACCCCATTTATTAAAAAAATTAATTAGTTTTCACTATCTATTATATACAACAACTCAAATATCTAAAAACCGGCAGAAAAATTAAAAATTTTTAAAAATTTTTTTATAAATAAAAAAAGAACGAAAATTTTGAAAAATTTTCGTTCTTTTGATCTTTGGGATTATAAAAATTAATACATTCCGCCCTGGCCCATGCTTGCGGCAGCTGCCATTTCCTTATCAGCCTCTTCTTTATTGTTTGCAACAAGAGTTTCGGTCGTAAGGATCATTGATGCAACGGATGCAGCATTCTGCAATGCAGAACGGGTAACCTTTGTCGGGTCAACGATGCCTGCTTCCATCATATCAACATAAACCTCGTTGTATGCATCGAAGCCATAGCCCACCTTGCCCTCGGCAAGTATTTTTTCAATAATTACAGAACCTTCAAGACCGGCATTGCGTGCGATCTGACGGATAGGCTCTTCGAGTGATTTGAGCACGATGGTAGCACCTGTCTTTTCATCACCCTCAAGTGAGTTTACAAGTGCTGTTACTGACGGGATCGCGTTAAGCAATGCAGTACCGCCGCCTGCAACGATACCCTCTTCAACAGCTGCTTTAGTTGCTGCAAGAGCATCTTCAATACGGAGCTTCTTCTCTTTCATTTCGATCTCTGACGGTGCACCGACCTTGATAACTGCAACGCCGCCTGCCAATTTTGCGAGGCGCTCCTGAAGCTTCTCACGGTCGAAATCAGAGGTTGTATTTTCAATAGCAGTACGGATCTGACCGCAACGTGCCTTGATAGCCTCCTGATTGCCTGCGCCGCCTACGATAGTTGTATTTTCTTTTGTTACCTTGACTTGATGAGCAGTACCACACATATCAAGAGTTGCCTCCTTGATATCCATTCCAAGCTCGTCTGAAATTACAACACCGCCGGTAAGAGTTGCGATATCTTGAAGCATTTCTTTTCTTCTGTCACCGAAACCGGGTGCTTTAACAGCAGCGCATACGAAAGTACCGCGAAGTCTGTTTACGATGATAGTTGAAAGTGCTTCATTTTCAATATCCTCTGCGATTATAAGGAACTTTCTGCCTGCTTGAACGATCTGTTCAAGAAGCGGAAGCAGTTCCTGAATATTGCTGATCTTCTTATCTGTGATTATGATAAGCGGATCTTCGAGTACCGTCTCCATCTTCTCTGTATCTGTTACCATATAGGGTGAGAGATAACCACGATCAAACATCATACCGTCAACGACCTCGCATACTGTTTCTGCGGTCTTTGACTCCTCAACTGTGATAACACCGTCCTTTGAGACTTTATCCATAGCGTCTGCAATAAGAGTACCTACTACCTCGTCTGCTGATGAGATAGATGCAACACGCTTGATATCCTCCGAACCTTTGATTACCTGTGAATTGGCTTCAATAGCATTAACAGCAGCGTCAACGGCTTTGTTAATACCCTTACGAAGTACCATCGGATTTGCACCGCTGGTCACATTCTTCATACCCTCACGGACAAGAGCCTGAGCAAGTAAGGTTGCGGTAGTAGTACCGTCACCGGCACAATCATTGGTCTTTGTAGCAACCTCTTTAACAAGCTGTGCACCCATATTTTCAAATGTATTTTTTAGCTCTATCTCTTTTGCGATAGTAACACCGTCATTAGTGATAAGCGGTGCACCGTAGGTCTTGTCAAGAACTACATTTCTGCCCTTGGGGCCAAGCGTTACCTTAACTGCATTTGCAAGCTTATCAACGCCTGCCTGAAGCGCCTTGCGGGCGTCTTCACCGAAAATAATATCCTTTGATGCCATAATACGTTACCTCCAATTATTCAACAATAGCAAGAATGTCATCTTCTGAAACGATAGTGTATTCAATCTCGTCGATCTTTACCTCTGTGCCAGCGTATTTGCTTACAAGCACCTTATCGCCCGCCTTAACTTCAACAGCTTTTACTGTGCCGTCAACAAGCTTGCCGGGACCTACTGCCACAACTTCGGACATCTGCGGCTTTTCCTTTGCGTTACCGGTAAGTATAATACCGCTGGTTGTGGTTGCTTCTGCTTCGACCGATTTTAATACTACACGGTCAGCAAGTGGTTTAATGTTCATATCTAATGCCTCCTAAAAGTGTAAAATGTTAAATTGGCACTCTTTGGTCCTGAGTGCTAAATACTATTGTAGTCACTTTTTTCAAAAAATCAAGTATATTATTGACAAATTAATAAAAAATTAAAATTTTAAATTCAGTTTTGTTCATTCAAAGCCGCTGCACGCTTAACATTTGCAGATGATTTTGCACGTTTGCCGTCTTTTTCGGTTACTGCAACAGCGGGCAAAATAAACTTCAACTTACCCGGTATGATTTCAAACTCTGCTTTTTTTCTACGGAACAACTCGCCGTCGAGATTAACGGACATTTCCTTTTCGCACTCAATTGATACCTTACGGCACTGTTTGATGTGGCAGATCGGGAGATTCGTATGTAAGCCCTTTTTATATATTGGTAAAAGTTTTAAAACATCCAGATGTGATATCGATTCAATTACCGAAAGATCAATAATACCGTCGTTCATAACAGCATCGGGTGCAGCCTTGAATCCACCTCCGTAATACTTGCCGTTGGCAATGGAGCAAAGGGCGCAGTCACCGCTAAAAAACTCCTCGCCGTCTGCACATACTCTGAATTTGTTTTTTAGGTTGAAGACAAAGGCAGTAAACACCGATATATTATATGCAAGCGGTCCGCTTATTCTTGACAGCAATTTACGGCGGGATTTATGGTTTACGACCTCAGCATCCATACCGAGCGAGCAGACATTACAGCTATACATATCCTCAAATCTGATAAGATCAAGCGGAACCGTACTTCCCTTTACCTGAGCTCTTATATCAAGAAACCGCTCACGGTATTCAAAGCTGCGTGTAAAATCGTTACCTGAACCGTACGGTATAACACCGACTGCTGCATTTTCATATTCACATGCGCCGTTTACAACATCAAAAAGCGTGCCGTCTCCGCCACAGGCATAGAAACGACACTCTTTATTTTTGCTTGCAATACTTTTAACTATTTCAATAGCGTGATGTGCATACTCAGTGAAAATAATATCATATGGTTCGCCAATAGATACCATTACCGCTCTTATTTTATCTTCCAATTCCAATGCTCTGTGCTTTCCGGCCGCGGGGTTGATGATAAAATAATGTGTCACGCTTTATCACTCCTGAAATACATATATAAATTGCATTTGATATTACCGTTGTAAAGCTTTCTGCGCTTATCGGCAGGTCTGCCGAAATGATTTTCAAAGTCCTCATCGGGTGAAATGATATAATACTTCCAACCTCTTTGCTTAATAAACCGTTTGCCGATTATCTTATAAAGGCGGCGTGCTTCATCAATATCAAGCAGGCGTTCTCCATACGGCGGATTGGTGATAACAAGTCCTCTCTCGCTGCTGCACTCAAAATCCGCAGCGTTGCGGTTAGTGAGTGTTACGCAGCTGTCTACACCTGCAAGTCGGCAATTGTTTTTGCATATTTCCAATGAATTATCGTCAATATCGCTGCCGAATGCATGAAAATCAGAAGTTCTTTTTATGCTCTCAAGTGCTCTTTCTCTTTCTCGGGCAAAGGCATTTTTATCAACAAAAGAAAACCTTTCAGCCGAAAAATAACGTTTCAGACCCGGAGCTATGTTATTTGCTATCATAGCCGCCTCAATAAGAATGGTGCCCGAACCACAAAACGGATCATACAGCGTTGTATCGGGATATATTCTAGCAACGCTTGCCATTGCAGCAGCAAGCGTTTCCTTTATAGGCGCTTCGTTAGCATCTCTGCGGTAGCCGCGCTTATGCAACCCCTCGCCGGAGGTATCAATAAGTATCGATACCTTATCCTTCATAATAGAAAACTGTATCTGTACCTTGCTGCCGGTTTCTTCAAACCATGTGATACCATACTTTTTCTGCAAGCGTGATACGATAGACTTCTTTATAATACTTTGGCAATCGGGAATTGAATGAAGCTTTGAGTTCAGCGACCAGCCCTTAACGGGAAAAGCATCGTATTTATCTATATACCTTTCAAAGGGCAGACGGCTTACATTGTCAAAAAGCTCTGTAAAGCTGTAAGCAGTAAAACTGCCAACCTCAATGAGTATGCGCTCTGCAAATCGTGAATTTATATTGGCGCGGGCAAGAATACTGTCGTCACCCGAAAACGAAACCCTTCCGTTTTCGGCAACCACATTTTCTGCCCCCATCCTTTTAAGTTCGTCTGCCAGCAGTCCTTCTACGCCGAACAGACACGGAGCTGTAAAATTCAAAAGTTTTACCTCATTTATTTTAAAAATCCTGAAGTTGTAATATACTCATACAATCTGTCAGCACAGTTATCAAGCGGATAGTAGAAGTTAGCCATACGTTCCTTGTAAACAGGCTCCGGCTCACAGTTGTTTTCGAGTATTTTCTGAAGATTGCTTACCGTATCCTCTGCATTAAGTGAAAGAGGTCCGAATGCCTCTTCAAACGGCAGATCGAGATCACGGTAATGACCCATACCCGACTTGAATTGCGGATAATCCGGTACAAAATACATTATCGGGCGAACAAGGCAGGCATAATCGAATACAAACGAAGAAAAGTCGGTCATAAATACTGCATAGTCAGCAATATCAACATCGCTTGCAGCGTACGAGATGCGGTCTGACTTGATATCAAATACATCTGTTGCAGATGAAATGATTGGATGCAGCTTCAGTTCAAGATACATATCATACTTTACAAGCAGCTCATGAAGCTTTTCCGACTCAATAAACGCCTGAATATTCTTATAATAATCTGATGCAAGTATCTTATTACGCATAACGCTCCATCTTGAAGCCGTAACATTTGCAGCAAGATAATTACGCCATGACGGTGCAAATAGTATCTTGTTCTTCGCCTTCTTTGTACGGTCGATATGGTCATATCTTGCCATACCTGTTTCAACAAGATTGTCGGGATCGTAATTATAGTTATTGGTATAATTACGCTTTTCAAAAGGAGATGAAATTACGATCTTATCGCTTCTTGCATTCTCAACCGAGTTCTGCACATAAAGTGATGCGTGCAAAACTCCGTGCTGCAAATAGATCACCTTATAATGCTCAATATCATAATAATTATGCTCTTGCGCTTCTCTCGGCCACGGAGAAATAGGGGTTCTGCCGTAGAAGCCGCTCAATACAAGCTCGCTTGAAAGATAGAGTAATTTGTGCTGCTCGCTACCGAACTCGACAAGATACTTCTGTTGTTCTTCAGTGAACAGATCTATTATCTCCTCTTTCTCGCGGGTATAGACATAGTAACGCTCAACACCGTCTTTATATTTGAAGTCATTTATAAACTGATAATATCCGTTATCCTTTTTAACGGTATATAAATCGCTATAAAGCCACACACGGTGATTTTTTCTGTATTCAATAGCTTTAAGTCGCAGCTCTCTTGCCTCCGGCTCAAGAGTCAAGATATTTTTAGTCTGCTCGATCTCAAAAGCATCTACTTGTTCATCAGTAAGCTTGCAAAGCAGGAATTTACCTTTTTTAAAGGTTATCTTCGTATTTGCACGGACATACTTAAAAACACCCTTCGAGTAACTGAACACAGCAGTATCGTTAAATGTATATCTTGCAGGAATATAGTATCCATCAAGCAATACAAAATGCTGGAATGAGAACACCTTGTCCGGATCGCAGACATATTCCGCTGCTATAAAATCATTTGTGCGGACATTGGTATTTTCATAACCGTATTTTGAAAGGTAGGTCTTAGGTTTAACAAGATTGTTCATATCGCCGTTTTCGCAAACGAGCACCTCTGGTAGTTCAGGCAGATGGTTTAGTATAGGCGAACGGACATACGCACGCACAAGCAGCTTGTTATCATCCATTACCTGAATACGCACGAGCTTTATTTCAATATTGACACACGAATAGATAAATCTGCCGTCATGCAAAACGCCGGTAGACTTTCCGTCAGTATAAACGGTGACATTTGAATTTGGCTTCATACTTAACCAATACTGCTTGTGGAAGTTGCTCATTACAGGATCCCCTGCGATTATGCCGACATCAACCCTTGCAAGCAGTGCCTTGATTCTGTTTACCGCTTCATCAAACTTCGCACCTTCAAAATGGAACGGATAAAGAACTTTTGCGTTCAGTTTCCATCGAAGGTCATTAACGAACATAAATTGAAAATATCTCGGAACCTTGTCCTCATACTGACCGAAAAGACGCTCAAAATATTCCATACTCTTTTCAAACAGATAGTATGCATGGAACGTAGTTGCAACAATACTGCCCTCGTTTGATTTATTATACAGATAGCAGCCCTTTGAACAGTAACCGATCATCAATTTATCTTTTACAATACGGTTGTTATATTCCTGATCCTCCTGCTTGAAACCGGGAGTCGTATCAAAAAGCTCGTTTTGATCATAAAGATTTTTAACGCAGACATTAACACGGGTCTGCACGATAAACGGTTTCTTTTCAAGGTCATAAACACCGGTCTTGCGAAGATAATATCTATATCTGAAATGTGGCGGAAGCTTGCCCTCAGTTGTATAAGGCTGCTCAAAATATGTTACAAGATCGACCTTATCATAAACAGTATCAAAGAAATCAACAACACTTTTAACTGTTTCCTCAGTAAACATATCGTCGCTGTCGATATACATCATATACTTACCGGTTGCACGCTTCATAGCATAATTACGGGTAGCTGAAAGGCCCTCGTTTTCTTTAGTATAAAGCTTTATGCAATCGTGCTTTTTAGCATATTCCTTACAAATTTCATAACTTGAATCGGTAGAGCCGTCATTTACAACGATTATCTCCATATCCTCTTTGGGCATAGTCTGATTCAGCAGCGAATCGAGACAGTCGGCAAGATAGTCTTCAACATTGTAAACCGGCACTATAATTGAAACTCTGTAATTATAATTATAATCCATTGCTGTTATTCAATCCTCATTTATTTAGTTTCAGCACAGTAAATATAAAAACTTATTCCTATCGTTTTAAAACGTGTTTTACACCGCGTACAAAAAAGCTCTTCGCTCTGCAAAGTTTGCGGTATGCCTCTGTTCCGAGAAACGGGTACGCAGTATCCAACACTGATTCCTTAATAATAGCAGCAGAATTCTTCTTTCCTACCGCACCGATCAATGAAGGCTTTGCACTTTTTGAAATGTTGTCAATATATATTCTTGTATCCGGCACATATTCCGCAGTTTCACAGCACTCAAAGTACTTTTCCAGAAATGCAGCCTGATTTGCAATGGTAACTGATTTAAGCTTGATATCATTATCTTTTACTACCGTTGTTTTAAACACACAGCAGTTTATACAAGGACGACGCATAAGCATTTCCGACACAGCCGCACCTGAACCCTTGTATATTTTCGCAAATTTGCCGTTTGCCCGCTTCTTTGCAATGTTGAACATAACACCGTCACACTCATCAAGATACGGCAGTGCATTCTCGTAAAAGTCAACCGCAAAAAGCTGATTTGAAGCTACCGGCATAAAGAACGGTGACGAAAGCTTTTGTATCGTCATATTGATACCGTCTGCAAATCCGTGCTTTGTAACTGTTACATCAAAAGCATACTTTTCTTTAAGATGTGCAACAGTCTCTTCTTCGGCTGCAACAAGTGTAACAATTATCCCCGAAACGGTTTGACGCTTAATGCTCATAAGCAGTCTTTCAAGTGCGTCGCGCTTCCCCGTTGCATCGACAATTAAATTCAACTTTGACATTTTTCCTCTCCTAAAATACAGTGCTTTACTTTGTTTTTTCCTCATAAATCGGGCACACCTCTTCGGTAGTTCCCTTTGCAATTATTTTTCCGTGTTCAAGAAGGATGGCTTTATTGCAGATACGCTGTACCTGTGATATATTATGTGATACAAACAGCACAGTTACCCCTTTATCCATCATACTCATAACTTTTTGTTCACTTTTTTTTCTGAACTTTGCATCACCAACCGACAGTATTTCGTCGAGAATAAGTATATCCGGCTCAACTGCGGTAGCTATTGCAAATCCAAGACGAGACTTCATACCCGATGAATAGTTTTTAAGCGGCACATCCATAAACTTTTCGAGTTCAGAAAAAGCAACTATCTCGTCATATCGCTCATCAAGGAATTTCTTTGAAAATCCAAGCACAGACCCGTAAAGATAGATATTCTCTCTTCCGGTGTATTGCATATCAAAACCTGCTCCCAACTCGATAAGCGGTGCAATGAGACCTTTTCTTTTTACTGTTCCCTCGGTAGGCTTAAATACACCTGAAATAACCTTCAAAAGTGTTGACTTACCGGCACCGTTAAGACCGAGAATACCGAGTCTGTCTCCTTTTTCAACCGAAAACGAAATATTCTGCAATGCCCAGAACTCATCATAATGAACATCACGCTTTATAAGTTTTATAAAAAACTCTTTAAAGCTGTCCAGCTTTTCGGAGGAAAGATTAAACTTTACACTTACATTGTCAAGACTGATAACTTCGTTAGCCAAAATTTCCACCTCCGTTAAATATGCATGATAAATTCATCCTGCTTTTTATGGAACAGCCACGCAGAGAATGCAAGAAGCACAAGGCTGAACACCGCTGTATAAACTGCAAGTTCCCAAGAGAACGGACAGGCTACGGTATTGCTGAATATTGCGCCTCGGAAATTCTCAATAATACAGTAAAGCGGATTAAATTTCAAAAGCTTTAATATAGCAATTGAAGAATATTTGCCTTCGTTGATATTATAGAAAATAGCACTCATATACATTATAAGCGTGAGCGCAACATTCCATAAATACTCCATGTCACGGAAGAACACACCGATAGTTGCAAGCAGCATACCGACTGCAAGTGATAATAAGAATACATTTATCAGCGGAACTATCGCCGTAAATAACCACCAGGTAGGAATAACACCGAGTATGAGTGATACTATTGCAAGCACTATAAGTGAGATCGCAAAAATTATATAGTTAAATATAACATGCGACAGCGGAAACAGATATTTCGGAACATATACCTTTTTTATCATCGCAGCATTTGAGCGAATAGCACGGGTACATTCTTTTGTAGATTGCGAAAACATTGTATATATAAGTCTGCCCGCAAGGATATAAACGGGATAAGTCTTATCCGAAGAATATCCGAGCAACGGTCCGAAAATAAATGTAAGTACGATCATTGTAAGCAGCGGCTCAAGCATAGTCCAGAACACGCCTAAAAAGCTTCGACGGTAGCGAAGTGTAATTCCTTTCTTTACAAGCTCACCAAGCAAAAATCTGTACTGCTTGCAATGAGCGATAAGTTTTTTCACCGATCTAACACACCCTTTATTCATCTTATTAACGGACGCATTTTTGGCAATTAGACGCAAAGCGACCATTTTGGTCATTATACCATATGTTGCCCATTATGTAAAGTCTTTTTTATGTGCATTCGTTTTTAACAATCGGTAATGTTTTTGTAAATATTTTGCCTGAAGATTGAAAAGCTTCATAATTCGTGCTAAAATAAAATTAAAATAGATTGGAGATACATAATAAAATGAATATAGCGTTTTTATTAACACCAAAAGCAGAGCTTGCTTTTCTATACAATGATTTTTCAATACGGCAGGCACTAGAAAAAATGAATTACCATAAATACAGCGCAGTACCCGTTATCAATCGTGACGGTAAATACTGCGGCACTATCAGCGAGGGGGATTTCCTTTGGTTTCTTGTTGAAGGTGAAAGCGGCGACCTCCGTAAGATAGATATTAAATCTGTTGAGCATATCGCCATTTCGGATATCGTGAAGCAAGACAAAAATCCTGCTGTAAGGATCACCGCAACTGCAGATGAACTTCTGGAACGTGCAACAAATCAGAATTTTATTCCGGTAACAGATGATTCAGGCTCCTTCATCGGCATCGTCACAAGAAAAAAGATAATAGATTATTTAGCTAAACAGGTAAAATAAAAAACAGACTGCAAAGGCGTTGTACCCGTAAGGATACAACGCCAGTTTTATTCGCCTTTGGCGAGTGATATTGCTGCGCAGTGATATTTGGACTAAAGTCCAAGTGATATTGCCTTCGGCAGTTTTTGGGCGAATAAAATAACACTGAAACTGCAAGTTTTCAATAACACTATTGCCGCACGGCAATAATATCACTCCGACTTTAGGAGGAATATAACTTGAAAAATATTATCTATTAAACTATAATAAAATCAATGAGGTGAT
>JAFPAK010000104.1 GCA_017390825.1 Clostridia bacterium | reverse complement strand
GCTGCATGCGATGAGCATTGCCGTATTTTCTGCGTTAAGGAAAGCAACGAGTTAAACTCAAGGTGGAACCGTGTGATAATTCGCACCCTTGAAATGCCGGTATCGGTATTTTAAGGGTGTTTTTATTTAAAATTTACTTCAATTAAAAATAAGGAGAACACAAAAATGAAGGTTATTTTACATGATGGCTCGATAGTCGAAAGTTCATTCGATGAAGAGCTCGGAAAAAAGGCGTTTTGGCACACAGCGTCACACATTCTTGCTCAAGCAGTTAAGCATCTTTATCCTGATGCGAAGCTTACTATCGGTCCTGCTGTTAAAGACGGTTTTTATTACGATTTCGATCGTGAAACACCGTTTTGCGAGGAGGATTTTGCTGCTATCGAAGCAGAGATGAAAAAGATAGTTAAGTCTAATCTTCCGCTTAAATATTCAACACTTCCATATGACGAGGCAAAGGCAAAGATTGAAAGCTGGAACGAGCCATATAAGCTTGAGCTGCTTGAAGATATCCCTGAGGGTGAGGATATCAGTTTCTTTGAACAGGGAGATTTTATTGATCTTTGTGCAGGTCCTCATGTTGCATACACCTCTGTTATCAAGGCATTTAAGCTAACCAAGGTTGCAGGTGCATATTGGCGTGGTGATGAGCATAATAAGATGCTTTCCCGTATCTATGGTGTAGCATTCCCTAATGCTACCGCTTTACAGGAATATCTTGATCGCATTGAAGAGGCTAAAAAGCGTGACCACCGCAAGATCGGTAAGGAGCTTGAGCTGTTTGAGATCATGGATGAAGGTCCCGGTTTCCCGTTCTTTTTGCCCAAGGGTATGATAATCAAAAATACGCTCATTGATTATTGGAGAGAGATACACACCCGTGAGGGATATGTTGAGATATCATCACCGATGATGCTTACCAAAACACTTTGGGAAACATCGGGACATTGGGATCATTATGCTGAAAATATGTACACATGCGAGATTGATGAAAATACCTTCGCTGTAAAACCGATGAACTGTCCCGGTGGTATGCTCGTTTATAAAATGAAGCCCCATTCATACCGTGAAATGCCTATACGCTGCGGTGAGCTCGGTCTTGTTCACCGTCATGAAAAAGCAGGTGCTTTACACGGACTTATGCGTGTGCGCTGCTTTACACAGGATGATGCCCATATCTTTATGACCAAGGAGCAGATCCCGCAGGAAATAAAGGGCGTAATCAAACTTATTGACGAGGTTTACAGCCTCTTCGGATTTAAATACCACATTGAGCTTTCAACAATGCCTGAAGACCATCTTGGCAGTCTTGAGGACTGGGAAATGGCTACCAACGGTCTTAAAGCAGCACTTGATGAGGTAGGTGCAGCTTATGAGATAAACGAGGGTGACGGTGCATTTTACGGTCCGAAGATCGACTTCCATCTTGAGGACTGTCTCGGCAGAACATGGCAGTGCGGTACTATCCAGCTCGACTTCCAGCTGCCTATGAGATTTGAAGCAGAATATATCGGTGCTGACGGTCAGAAGCACCGCCCGATAATGATACACCGTGTTGTATTCGGCTCTATCGAGCGCTTTATCGGTATACTTACCGAGCATTTTGCAGGCGCATTCCCGACATGGCTTGCTCCGGAGCAGGTTCGAGTAATTCCGCTTTCAGACCGTCTGCTTGACGCTGCCAATGAAACACTTACTGCACTTAAGGCCGCAGGCATCCGTGCTACTATTGATGACAGAGCCGAGAAAATGGGCTACAAGATCCGTGAGTGTCAGCTTCAGAAGGTTCCTTATGCAGTTGTTATAGGTGATAAAGAGGTTGAAAATAACACAGTTGCAGTTCGTTCACGCAAGACCGGCGCACAGACAGTTACAACACTTGATGAATTTATCAATGCTGTAAAAGAAGAGATCACAACACGTTCACTCTGATTTTAAGTAAGGAGTAAGGTATTATGTAATACAAATCTGATATTGAAATTGCTCAAAGTGCCGAAATGTTCCCTATCAGCAAGATTGCCGAGAAGGTCGGACTTTCTGAGGAAAACATAGAATATTACGGCAAATACAAGGCTAAGGTAGATTACAACATTTTAAAAAATAATACTTCGCCTGATGCAAAGCTTATTCTTGTTACTGCCATCAATCCCTCTGCCGCAGGCGAGGGCAAGACTACCGTTACGGTCGGTCTTGGCGATGCGCTCAACGAAATAGGCAAGAAAGCAGTTATCGCTCTGCGAGAGCCTTCACTCGGCCCTGTTTTCGGCATCAAAGGCGGTGCAGCCGGCGGTGGATATGCACAGGTAGTTCCGATGGAGGATATCAATCTGCATTTCACCGGCGATATGCATGCGATCGGTGCAGCAAACAATCTGCTTGCCGCTATGATCGACAACCATATCCAGCAGGGAAATGCACTTGATATTGATGTTAAAAATATAACCTGGAAGCGTTGCGTTGATATGAACGATCGCCAGCTCCGCAATATCATTGACGGTATCGGCGGCAGAATGCAGGGTGTTCCCCGTGAGGATGGCTTCGATATCACCGTTGCTTCGGAGATCATGGCTATACTTTGTCTTGCATCGGATATCACTGATTTAAAGGAAAGAATAAAATCTATCATCATCGGCTACAACCGCAAGGGTGAGCCGGTAACAGCAGGTGATTTAAAGGCACACGGCGCTATGACCGCTCTTTTGAAGGATGCTTTGAAACCAAATCTTGTTCAGACACTCGAGCATACTCCTGCATTCGTTCACGGCGGACCTTTTGCTAATATTGCACACGGCTGCAACTCTGTTATGGCCACAAGAATGGCAATGAAACACAGTGATTACACCGTTACCGAAGCAGGTTTCGGCGGTGATCTCGGTGCTGAAAAATTCCTTGATATCAAATGTCGTGCAGCAGGTCTTAATCCGTCCTGCGTAGTTATCGTTGCAACCGTAAGAGCATTAAAGATCCACGGAGGCGTATCTAAAAACGACAGTTCGGTTGAAAATCTCGAAGCACTTGAAAAAGGACTTCCCAATCTTTATAAGCATATCGAGAATATGACAGAGAATTTCCGTCTCCCGGCAGTTGTCGCTATTAATCGCTTCCCTACCGATACCGAAGCAGAATTAAAGCTTGTTGAGGATAAGTGTAAGGAATACGGCGTTAATGTTGCGCTTTGCGAGGTATGGGGTAAAGGCGGCAAGGGTGGTGTTGCTCTTGCAAACGAGGTAGTCCGACTTTGCGAAGAGAAAAACGATTTCACCTTCACCTATCCCGATGATATAACCTTAAAAGAGAAGATAAACGCTATTGCAACAAAAATTTACGGTGCAGACGGAGTTGATTTTACTGCTGCCGCTGAAAAAGAGCTGACTAATCTTGAAAATCTGGGATTTTCATCATATCCGGTATGTATGGCAAAAACGCAGTATTCGCTTTCCGATAATCCTGCGCTTATCGGCAGACCCGAAGGTTTTAGAATTACCGTTAAAAAAGCGAAGGTCTCGGCGGGTGCACGCTTCGTTGTATGCCTTACCGGCGATATCATGACTATGCCGGGACTCCCCAAGGTTCCCAGCGCCGAAAAGATCGATGTAGATGAAAACGGCGTTATCAGTGGTCTGTTCTGATGCTTAAAAGTGTATTGGATAAAAAGGTATGTGCTACGTGCAAATGGTGCTGCGGATTTGACAGCACTGATATATGGGAACTGCCAATGCTTGAAAGCACAGTGGCAAAGCGGCTTGAAAGTATTGGCTATCCGATAAAGGAGCTTAACGGCGCATACACATTTGACCTGATGTGCAAAGAAAACGAAGTATCACTCTGTCCTGTACTTGATAAAAGCAAAGGTTGCACATTGAGCGATGCAGACAAGCCTTTTGACTGCAAGATATGGCCGCTTCGCATAATGAAAAATGAAGATAACAACGTAATTGCCGTATCTAACAGTTGCCCTGCCTTAAAGGATAAAACGCAAGAACTTATCGAATTGCTGAAAAACGGTCTGTTTGAGCAGATAAAGGACTATGCAAAAAACAATCCCACCGGCATAAAACCTTACGACGAGGATTATACTGTATTGATGCAATTGTAGAAAAATTCGCAAAGCCGCAGATCACTCTGCGGCTTTAATTATGTCAATTTAGTTACTTTTATTGACATATATTTCTTTTATAATATAATTATTATACAAAATTTGTATCAAAGATTTTGAATATTTAACTAGGAAGATAAAATGAAACTAAAAGTTTTAACTGTAATTTTAAGCGTTATTTTAATCTTTTTCTGTATCCCGTTCTCGGCATCTGATTTTATGATCTGGGAGG
>JAFPAK010000103.1 GCA_017390825.1 Clostridia bacterium | reverse complement strand
AAATCAAGGATATTTTAAAAAAGAATAAAGGTGAAAGCTGTGTATTTGCTTATTTTGCAGACAGTGGCAAAACATTCCGTTTAAATGGTGCGAACTGCAATATTTCAGATAAACTGATTGCCGAACTCAAAGAGTTACTTGGAGAAGAAAATGTAAAGAGAAAATAAGAGCACTTCATTTTTGAAGTGCTCTTAAACTATCTAATTTTTACCCGTAAAAACGAACCTTTTTCAACGGGATCGCAGTAGAACTTCACAGTTTGCGCTGCGTATCTTGCGCATTCAAGAGGATTCATATCCTTATCAAACAATGCATCAACTGTAATTTTATATGAACCTCGCGTCGGTGAAAGCACATCGTAGGTGCCGGGATAAAATCTATTTCTCTGTGCAATGGTGGCAAGACCATCATTGTAGTCTTCCACTATGCCTATAAGCTCATAATCACGGATATATCCGCCATTATCATAAACCTGACCTGAAACAGGCTTTCCGTAATAAAAAGCGGTAGAATATACTCTATGGCTGATTTTATTTACTTCCTCAATAATATCCTCACTTACCTTATAATCCTCTGCATAGCCGGATTTAATATATCCATCTACGGCCTGACGGTATGCTGATGTAACACAAGCAGTATAATACTCTGTTTTTGCTCTGCCTTCTATTTTAAGGCTGGTAACACCGGCTTTATGAAGCTCAGGAATATGCTCGATCATACACATATCCTGCGCATTGAGAATATAGCTGCCATCCTCGTCCTCAAATATCGGCATAAATTCACCTGGACGCTTTTCTTCAACAAGATTGTATTTCCAACGGCATGGTTGTGCACAATCGCCTCTGTTGGAGTCTCTGCCGGTGAGGTAGTTTGAAAGCAGACATCTGCCGGAAACAGACATACATATTGCGCCATGAACAAATGCTTCAAGTTCAAGATCAGCCGGCGTTTTTGCACGAATCTCCGCAATTTCTTCAATTGACAACTCTCTTGCAAGCACTACCCTTTTGGCGCCGATATCATGATAAAATCGTGCAGTCTCATAGTTCAGAATGCCGGTTTGAACAGAAATATGCAGTTCAGTATCAGGTGCATACTTTTTAACCATTTCAATAGCGCCTACATCTGTAACAATGAATGCATCAACCCCTGCATTTGCCGCAGAGTTGATGAACTCAGGAAGATGCACTATTTCATTGTTTCTAGGCAAAGTGTTAAGTGTAACATATGCTTTCCTGCTGTGAGAATGAGCATATTCAACACCGTTTATAAGATCTTCCTCACTGAAATTGCCTGGGGCAGCTCTCATACCGAATTGCTTGCCTGCAAAATATACTGCATCTGCTCCAAAATCGACTGCTGCTTTAAGCCTTGTCAGATCTCCGGCCGGAGATAAAACCTCTAATAAATTACCATTCATAATTATGCCCACAAACCTTGACTTTTTAATTTATATATAATAGCATTGTGCTCATCAAGCGAATTAGTATAATAAAAATTCATATTCTTATCAGTTACAAAATATGTTGCTTCTATTTCCTCATTGGGATATAGTGCAGCGTTGATAGCATCAATACTCATGCTACACAAGGGTCCGGGAGGTAATCCCTCATAGACATTTGTATCATAGCGTGAGCTGAAATACTTTGAAGTAGGGGTTGATCCCAATAGCTTCTTATCATTCCAATTAAGTCTGTTATAGAATACTTGTGCTACGTTTTTCATTTCGTCAGGCATACCACTTGCTTCAAGTTCAATAATAGAAGCCATAGTGAGTATTTCATGCATAGAGTAACCAAGCTCATCGGCACGCTTATACATTTCATCAGTAAGCTTGCTGTCAAGATTTGAAATCATCTTTTCAAGAGCGAGCTTTGCACAGTTTTCTCCGTCTTCCCCATCACTAACATACATACGATATGTATCAGGATAAAGATATCCTTCGAGCAGATAATATACTGATTCAGACGGTATATCTTTAACAAGATCAAAATTGAATTTGTAATCCTCTATTGCATCATAAAATTCCTGTTCAGAGCAAACTCCTTTTTCATTAAGAATTTGGGCAATTTCCTCAATGTTTGCTCCATCAGGAACGGTTAACTCGACTTCTTCTTTAAAGGAACGAGCGGTTGTAAGCTCATCAGCTATACCGCTGTATCCGGCGGCGGCATCAAGCTCATGCGTGCCGATCTGATACAGTCCGTCTGTATTTGAAAGCTTTGAATATACTCGGTATATCAACGGATACTTGATAACACCGGCGTCCTTAAGCTTATTTGCAATAATTTCTGTTGTATCGCTTTCTTCAATCACAACGATATACGATACTCCATCTTTTGCAAGCAGACCTGTGACATCAAAAAAAGTCATAAGCACAGTTGCGGCAATGCCGATAGACAATCCAACAATAACAAAAAGCCAGATTATTGTGCTGACTACTCCTTTTTTTCGTTTTTTCTTATTTTTAGCTTTTTTCATAGAAACATCCGAAATGTCAATTCCGCCTTCATCAGTAAGCGGAGATTCACCGTCGTCAACATTATACATTTCAGCCGATGACACAACCTTTTCATATATGTCATTTGAGGGCTGAATGTTTTGTATATTATTTTCGTCTTGCATTATTTCACCTTTTCCTACGATTAATAATTATTTGTTT
>JAFPAK010000011.1 GCA_017390825.1 Clostridia bacterium | reverse complement strand
GGTGAACAGCTTGATTTGTATCTTGCATCTTTAGGCATCGGCGCTCTGTGGTTTGGAATAGGTAAGCCGGATGAGCATACATACAATGGGCTGGACTTTGTTATTATGATAGGGATAGCAAAGGTCGCTGATGATAAATTCCGTAAGGATATGTACAAAAGCAAAAGAAAGCCTTTAGATGAAATTTGGTTTGGAGAGTATTATAAAGATATAGGCAATATTGCGAGATTTACGCCGAGTGCCTGCAATACACAGCCATGGAAGGTCAAGGCAGATGAACACAAATTGGAGATATACAGATATAAGAAACCCGGCAAACGTGGAATAATGCCTGCCGATAAGGTGGCACACTATAATCGAATAGACATGGGCATCTTCCTTTGCTTTATTGATTTGTGCTTGATTCACAGCGATATTGCGTTCACACGAGAGATTCTTACAGACAATAACGATGACACGAGTGAAGAGGTTTTGGTTGCTGAATATACTTTATCATAGAAATCAAAATGCGTCGCTTTATAGCGGCGCATTTTGATTATTAAGACATTTGTTCCTTTACCAGATAAACGGTATAATTCTGCATTTTACTTTCTTTTTATACTCAGCATATCCCTTAAGTCCTTCTTCAAGAACTCTTTCTTCGTTTTTGATCCGTATAACAATGTATAATATACTCACAGACCCTACCTTTCCAATATCAATACTCTTTATTTTTAAGCAATGTATGTTTAATATAATAAAAAGTTTCCTTCTCACCTTTTTCATTAAGCATAACAAGCAGACTTTCGAGCAGATCTGAAGTCTCCTTATGTATAACTCTTGTTTGTTTACCTGACATAAAATATTCGAGAGGATGAGAATCGGTATATTTATCTCCCCTATATATTTTGCTCGCAGCGACACGGTCGCAGAACATTTCAATAACATAAATTAGAGGCATTTTAACCGGTTCAACCCTATGAGTTTCCATACTATAATCGTTCCAATATTCAAAATGATGACGGTTTCTGCCCTTATGATGCAGCCAAGCCTTTGAATAACCGTAATTTTCTCGTTCTGCTACATTGGGACTACGGTCGCCTGCATAATACTTAGCACCGCAGATAAACTCCGACGGCATATATTTAGAAAGATCGTGCAAAAGCCCACGGTACAAGATACCTGCTTTTGCACAATGCATAATCACCTTGTGACGGTGTCTTGTAATTGTAATAAAATGTTTTATCGGATGTGCCAAAACTCATTCTCCATGAAAATAATCATAAATTTTTTGTGCCGCAGACACAGTCATACCCTTAACCGCAGCAAGACTTTCAACATCAGCTGCTGCAATTTTATCCACCGACTTAAAAGCTTTAAGCAGATTTTCAGCCCTTGTTTTGCCGATACCATCTATTTGAAGCAGCTGTAACGATAACGCACTTTTTGAGGCTTTGCTGTGATGGTAGCTTATTGCAAAACGGTGTACTTCATCCTGCACGGTAGATATAAAAGTAAAAACGCTTCTTGTCGGTTTGATGGCAATCTCACCATACGGACCGACAAGTGCTCTGGTTTTATGATGAGAGTCTTTGACCATACCGAACACATTAGCCTGCATATTGTATTTTTCAACTACCGGCAGAACGGCTGACAGCTGACCTGCGCCTCCGTCAAGCAAGATAAGATCCGGCATGATGCCGAATTCATTATCAGTTTCTTTATGCTTTTCATATTCCTGCATACGACGCTCCAGAACTTCACGCATAGACCCATAATCATCCTGCCCGGAAAAGCTCTTTATAGCAAATTTGCGATATGCATTTTTATATGGCTTTGCATCGCAGAACACGACCATACCCGCTACATTGTGAGTACCTGCGGTGTTGGATATATCATACGCTTCAATGCGGCGTGGTATTCCTTTAAGCCCCAACAGACTGCGAAGTTCATCAAGCACCTGCGTCTGTCGGATCTTCATACCCTCCTTTTGTGCAACACGCTCTGCGGCATTCTCTCTACACATATTGAGAAGTTCTTTTTGTTTTCCCTTAAGCGGTACAAACAGCGATACTTTTTTATTAATTTTTTCTGATAAATACCGCTCTATGCTCTCGTTATCCTCAGGCATTTTGTCTAGCAATATCTTCTGCGGAATATCGCTTCGGATAGAATAATACTGCATTAAAAATTCACTTCGCAAACCTTTATCATCAGAAGCAGCATCGACGAAGAAATGCTCACGGTCACACAGCCTTGCATTGCGGAATACAAACACTTCAAAGCAAGCATATTTTTCACCCTCAACAAATGCGATGATGTCCTGGTTTTCTACCGGAGCCATAACCACCTTTTGTTTCTCATTAAGACGGCGGATGGCATCTATTGTATCACGAAGTCGAGCCGCTTTTTCAAACTCAAGATTTTCGGCGGCTGTTTCCATCTCAACGGTAAGCTCTTTTACTGTATCGGCAGAGCCTTTTTTCAAAAAATCAACAGCGCCCTTTACGCTTTCAAGATATTCTTCACGGCTGACCTTACCGGTACATACGCCACGGCACAAACCGATATGAGCGTTTAAGCATGGTCTTGCCTGCTTCATATTATCGTTGAAGACTCTGCCGCAAATCGGCAGACGGTAGATCTTTTTAGCCTCCTCAACTGCTTTTCTTACAGTATAAAACGAATTGTACGGCCCGATATTCTCTCCGCCCGAAATCAACTGCTTTTCTGCAGTTATCCTCGGCCAAGGCTCGTCTGAAATATGGATATAATGATAACCCTTATCATCTTTTAACAGTATATTGTATTTAGGACTATGTTGCTTTATTAAGGAACATTCGAGTATAAGCGCTTCAAATTCGCTGTCGCATATTATATAGTCAAAATCCTCAACATTCTCAACCATTCGACGCACCTTTTCAGCGTGCGAATTACCGCTGCGAAAATATTGCACTACTCTGTTTTTCAGCGCTTTTGCCTTTCCTATGTATATTATTTTGCCTTCTTTATTACGCATGATATAGACCCCCGGCAATAGCGGAAGTGCATTTGCTTTATCACGCAGTCTTTTAAGGCGTTCCATACTGTTTCTCCTAAATATTTTCTATCAATTCAACCAATTCATCATATGAATAAAATATATTCAAAGCTTCAAGCATAGCATTTTGCGACATACGGGAAGGTAATTCAAGTTTTTTCAGCACCGCTTCTCTTTTTTGCTTTGAACCGTCGGTACCGTTAAGCCCAAGCTCATAAAGATCTGCTTTTGTTATCTTTTTTGTCGGCTCGTTCGTTATATCTGCACCAATTCCGGCCTTCTTTAAAGCAGACAGAATTACCTCACCGTCTATTCCCTCAACACCGAGCTTACCCTCTTTTGAAGGCTTGTCCTTTCTCTTCTCCTTACCGAAAACATCGGGAATATACACATTTTTTATGTT
>JAFPAK010000102.1 GCA_017390825.1 Clostridia bacterium | reverse complement strand
GGACTTAAAGTTCTTGAAGCAAATATCAATAAAAGCGGTGAAAACACAACCCGCTTTGCAGTCCTTTCAAAAGTCAGAGCAGAGTCACCGTCACTTACAAGCTCCGTTCTGATGTTTACAGTTAAAAATGAAGCCGGTTCTCTTGCAAATGCGATAAGCATTATCGGAAAATACGGCTACAATATGACTGCTCTGAGAAGCAGACCTCTGAGAAAACATTCGTGGCAGTATTATTTCTATATTGAAATCGACGGCACAACAGACACTGAAGACGGTCAGAAAATGATAGCGGAATTAAATAATGTGTGCGACAAACTGAAGATTGCAGGAACTTTCGCACCTCACAGCGAGATATAGGAGCATATTTATGAATATACATCTGGATTTAAAAGATAACAGCTACGATATTATTGTCGAAAGAGGAATTCTTGAAAAAGCAGGAGAACACATCAATCTGAACAGACGGGTTCTTGTTGTAACAGATTCGGGTGTCCCCGCAATTTATGCACAGACACTTGCCAAACATTGTAAATCTCCCATTATCTGCACAGTTGAGTCGGGCGAAGCATCAAAAAGCATTGAAACATTCACAAAGCTTCTTCGCATAATGCTTGATAATGACTTTTCAAGAAAAGACTGTGTTGTTGCAGTCGGTGGCGGAGTTGTGGGCGACCTTTCGGGATATGTTGCATCGGCATATATGAGAGGTGTTGATTTCTATAATATCCCCACAACACTTCTTTCGCAGATAGATTCATCCATCGGCGGAAAAACAGCAATAAATTTCGGTGGAATAAAAAATATTGTCGGCGCTTTTTATCAGCCGAAGAAAGTTCTCATTGACCCTGAACTTCTGAAAACTCTTCCTGAAAGACAGATTTCAAACGGTCTTGCGGAAGCTGTAAAAATGGCACTCACTTCTGATAAAGAACTTTTCGAGATATTTGAAAACAAGGTTATAAAAGATAATATCGACGAAATTATTATCCGTTCACTTAATATCAAAAAATCTGTTGTTGAGCAGGATGAAAAAGAATCCGGCATCAGAAAAATACTGAATTTCGGACACACAATCGGTCACGGTATAGAAAGCAGCGTAAACATGGAAGAGCTTTTTCACGGAGAGTGCGTTGCCCTCGGACTCATCCCGATGTGTGATGAAAAAATAAGACCGAGAGTTGTGAATGTTCTGAAAAAATGCAACCTGTATAATCTTATAGATTTTGATTGGGATAAAATCAGTGAAGTTATGTTTCACGATAAAAAAGCAGACGGTGATACGGTTGCCGTAACAACGGTCAATGAAATCGGAAAATATGAAATAAAAACTCTGAAGTGCAGTCAGGTTATTGATATGGCAAAAAGCTGTCTGGGAGGGTGAAATAAATGAAAAACACATTCGGAAACAGTGTTGCAATCACCTTGATTGGTGAAAGTCACGGTGAATATATAGGTGCTGTTCTTGACGGACTTGCACCGGGAATAGAAATTGACAGAGAATATATAGAGCATATGCTCACTCTCAGACGGCCTGACGGAAAGATTTCCACACCGAGAAAAGAAAAAGACAAATTCAGAATTGTCAGCGGTGTTATAAACGGCAAGACAACGGGAACTCCCTTAACCATTCTTATACCAAATGAAAATGTGAAAAGTTCAGATTATTCGGAACTTAAAACCGTTGCCCGTCCTTCTCACGCTGATTATGCAGCACAGTGTAAATATCACGGCTTTCAGGATTCAAGAGGCGGCGGACATTTCAGCGGAAGAATAACTGCAGCACTTGTTGCCGCAGGAGCAATATGCAAATCAGCCTTAGAGCAAAAAGGTATCTTTATCGGTACTCATGTAAAAAGCTGCGGCGGAGTTTCTGACAGAGATTTCAATGATTATATTTCTGATATTCAGGCATTAAATGAAAAAACCTTTGCCGTGCTTGATGAAGCCGCAGAAGAACCTATGAAGAATAAAATTCTTGAAGCGGCAGAAGACGGCGACAGTGTTGGCGGGATTCTTGAAACAGCAATAATCGGTATTCCCGAAGGTGTGGGTGAACCGTGGTTTGATTCTGTGGAAAGCCTTATTTCACATATGATGTTTTCAATCCCGGCAGTAAAGGGAATTGAATTCGGTGCAGGTTTCTGCTTTGCTAATATGAAAGGGAGCACAGCAAATGACCCGTTGAAAGTTGAAAACGAAAAAATCGTTACCACAACAAACAATAACAGCGGTATAAACGGCGGTATCACAAACGGGATGCCGATAGTTTTCAGAACTGTAATCAAGCCTACCCCCACAATATTCAAGCCACAGAACACAGTAGATTTTCAGAATATGACAGAGACTATTCTTGAAGCAAAAGGCAGACACGACCCTGCTATTGTTCACAGAGCAAGAGTTGTTCAGGATGCGGCAACAGCTATCGTACTTTGCGATATGCTCTCATTGAGATTCGGTACGAATTGGCTTAAAGGAAGTGAATAAAATATGGCAAAATACGGATGTATAGGCAAAATACTGACTCACAGCTTTTCAAAAGAGATTCATTCGAAACTCGCTGATTATGAGTATGAACTCATCGAGCTGAATGAAGATGAGATTGAAGATTTCTTCAAAAGCAAGGATTTCAATGCCATAAATGTCACTATCCCATATAAACAGACGGTTATACCTTATCTTGATTCATTGAGCGATGTGGCAAGACGTATAGGCGCTGTCAATACCATTGTAAACAGAAACGGCAAACTTTACGGTTACAACACCGATTATTATGGGATGAAAGCTCTTATAAAAAAAATCGGTATTGACCTTAATGGCAAAAAAGTTCTGATACTCGGAACAGGCGGTACAAGCAAAACTGCCCGTATTTTAACAGAAGATATGGGTGCGTCTGAGATAATTACCGTAAGCAGAAGCAAAACAGAAAACTATATAACCTATGAAGAAGCCGTAAATGAGCATTCCGATGTAAATGTGATTATTAACACAACACCGTCAGGTATGTATCCTGACTGCGAAGGTATTCCTATTGATATTTCAAGTTTCAATGAACTTGAGGGTGTGATGGATGCGGTATATAATCCTCTTTGCACAAATCTTGTTTTAAGGGCAAAAGAAAAAGGTATAAAAGCTGAAGGCGGACTTTATATGCTTGTAATGCAGGCATTTGTTGCGGTTGAAAAGTTTCTTGATACCGAATTTCCCAAAACAGTAGCAGATAATGTTTTTGCTTCTGTTTTTGCATCGAAAGAAAACATTATTCTTACAGGAATGCCGGGAAGCGGAAAAAGCACAGTGGGAAAACTTCTGAATATTGACGGGTTCAGCTTTGTTGATACGGATGAAGAGATTGAAAAGCGTTGCGGTTGCACGATAAAAGAACTTGTCGGCAGTAAAGGCGAAAAATATTTCCGTGACCTTGAAACACAAGTTATAAAAGATATTTCTTCAAAAGGGTGTCAGATAATTTCAACAGGCGGCGGTGCTATACTTCGTAAAGAAAATGTAAATTCTCTTAAAAGGAACGGAAAACTCTTTTTCCTAAATGCAAATCCTGACAGGCTTTTACCAACGGATAGCAGACCACTGTCTGATACAGTGGAAAAACTGAAAAAACTGTATGATGAAAGAATAGACACTTATAAAATAACTGCTGATGTTATTGTCCCCGATATGGAAACACCCGATGAGGAAGCAGAGTTTATTCTTAAAGCAAGAACGGAGTTGATAATGTGAAAATACTTGTTATAAACGGACCAAATATAAATATGCTCGGCATAAGAGAACCTGAACATTACGGAAAAGAAACATATTCTGACCTTGTATCTAAAATCCAAAAGCATTGCGATGTGAAAAATGTGGATGTAAAAATTTTTCAATCTAATCACGAAGGTGACCTTGTTGATGAAATCCAGAAAGCTTGCGGAAATGCAGGCGGAATCGTTATAAACCCAGGTGCATACACTCACACAAGCATTGCTATTCTTGATGCAGTAAAATCCGTAAATATTCCGACTGTTGAAGTGCATATTTCAAAGGTCGAAGAAAGAGAAGATTTCAGGCAGATAAGCTATATACGTCTTGCTTGTATAAAAACTATAACAGGTCACGGCACAGACGGATAT
>JAFPAK010000101.1 GCA_017390825.1 Clostridia bacterium | reverse complement strand
ATTATTTGCGGTGCATTTTCTTATGTGACTTTTGATACGATATTAAACTGCATAAGCGTGATAAATATATTATTTGGTGTCTGTGCTGCATTGTTTATATATATTTTGCTTTTATTCCTTGATGATTTAAAGGATAATCACTGCTTTATTGGCAAAATCGTTAAGTTTTTAAATCATACTGCGACTTTGGCAGGCGTTATCGTAGCGGCATTCCGCTATTGGTATATGACCCACTTTCTTAATTATGTAATTTATTATGACACAAGCAGCTATGCTGATTATGAGCACAATATACTTAGGGGTGAGGTTGATGTATTCCGCACGCCTGTTTATCCGCTTTTTTTAAAGTTGATAAGGAAGATCACCGGTATATTTAACGGTGAAGCAGATTATTATAAGGCGGTCGTGGCTGCGCAGATCATGATCTCGTTCGTTAGTGTAATAATTTTTTATTTTGCTTTATCAAAGCTGTTTAAAAACAAGTGGGTAATATTTTCTGCAACGCTTTTATTCGGCTGTAATCCGCTGATAATCCAATGGGATAACTGCATACTTACTGAGTCGCTTTCCGTTTTTATGACGGTGTTTTTCCTATATATTATGCTGGATTATCTTAAAAATCCAACGAAGCTTGAAGCGATTTTAATGAGCTTGCTTAGCTTCTGTATGGTGATGTTGAGACCTACATTTATCTATCTGTTTGCGATACTCGGTGTATTTTTTGTTACGAGATTCATACTTTATTCGAAAGACCGCATAAAATCGGTATGTGGAGCAATATCGCTTATTGTGGCT
The DNA here is from genome assembly GCA_017390825.1 of Clostridia bacterium. The sequence continues at coordinate 11,507 of JAFPAK010000101.1, read as the reverse complement.
GTTTGTCTGACGCTTGGCTACTGTCAGCTCAACAAGAATACCAACGGGTATTTCGGTATCAGCTCGGTATCGACAACGGTAAATCAGCTTTACATCGTAATGCAAAACGGAATTACCGACAATCCTGATTATCCCGATATAACTTACTATATCGAATTCGGTATGGAATACAGTGATAACTATATCGGTGATATAATTGAGCCTGCCGGAGAAATATACGGTTATACCGAGATCGAAAACTATGTGAACGGTTGTATTGCAGCCAATCGTGATATATATAATGAATATACAAAAAACAAGTTTTTGGATGTTATACCGCAGCAAATGACGGTGCAGTATTCAGTATACAATTCCGAGTTTGAGAATTTTGCAAGAGCGGATCAATTATTGCTGTATTCGCTTTTCCCGTTTACATTTTTGTCTGTATTTATCATAATAGCGGTTACCGTGGCATTTGCCATAGGTGTGCTTATTGTAAAACGGCGCATATTATGGCAGATCATCGGTATATCAGCGGTTGCGTTCTCGCATATATTTGTATCTATATACGGCTCAATGGCGGAATATCAGCGGTTAAGTCTTATGGCGGTGCCGTGCATTATTGCAATAATATTCTTCTTTATTGATGCCGCGGTCGGATCAATGGAGAAAAAAACGGCAAGCAAGAGGCTTGATAGCTATTCGCTGCCAGTCAAGATCAAAAATAAGGAGGAAACACAATGAATGCAGTTCTTGATTTTGTAAAAAGCATTTGGAACGATATAATCGTTCTGATATTTTCCTCAAACAATATTTTATTTGACCTTTTGGATATCGCTATCGTTACTTTTATTATTTATAAAGTAGTGCAGTATATACGGCAGACGAGAGCACAACAGCTTATCCAGGGTTTACTGGTATTCTTTGTTGCATATGTTGTGGCTCAATGGCTCAATCTCAAAGCATTGATGTGGATAATGTCGATGGTTTATTTGAATTTGATCGTAGTTGTTGTAATCCTGTTTCAACCGGAACTGCGGTCATTGCTCGAAAAGATAGGCAGGAGCGGTAACATAAGAAATTTGGGCAAGGGCATACTCGGCGTTGAGGAGAATGATGACAAGCCTCGTCAGATAAGCGAGATATGCTCGGCATGTGCATATATGAGCAGGCTTAAGGTAGGCGCACTTATAGTTTTTGAGCGTCACACAAGATTGAATGATATCGTTGCAAGCGGCACCGTTACCGATGCAAAGATAACAAATAGCCTTATATGTAATATATTCTTTAAAAATTCTCCGTTGCATGACGGCGCAATGATAATCAGCGAGGGCAGGATAAAAGCTGCCTCATGTATTTTGCCGCTGACACAGGATGTTGAGGTCGATCCGAGCCTCGGCACACGCCACCGTGCTGCACTTGGTATGAGCGAAAGCTCTGATGCGATAGTGGTTATCGTATCGGAAGAAACGGGTGTTATTTCCGTAGCACAAAACGGTGCAATAACACGTGGATATACGCTTGAAACGCTGAAGGAGATGCTTACTAAAGAGTTTATAGGCGATGAAGCAGATCAGAACAAAAAATCGAAGATAAAGAGCCTTATCAGAAAAGGAGGCACTTCGAATGAAAAATAATCAGCCAAAGATAAAGAAAAGTGTATTTGATAACAATCGCTTTGTGCTTGCGATATCGCTTATTTTTGCAATCGTTTTATGGATAACCGTAAGTCCGGAACGAAGTGTCACGGTTAATTATCCTATTAACATCACCACAGAAAACACCTCTGCCGGCGAGCTTGGTCTTAATGTAATTGAGGGGCAGGCTCAGAATATCAGCATCCGTGTTGAAGGCAAGTGGTATGTAATCGGTGAGCTTGATGCAGATGATTTTATCGTCAGCTATTCCCTTTCGGGTATCACAAAGGCAGGCGAATATGATGTTATGCTGACTGCAAGCAAGGCTTCTACCGGTGCAGATTATAACATCGTATCGGTTGAACCTTCAAAGGTAAAGGTTAAGTTTGACTTTATCAAGACTGCTGTATTTGCAGTTGAAGTTAAGGCAGACGAAATCGAAGCCAGCGAGGATCATATCCTTGGTGCACCGGTCATTGATTCTGGATTCAGTACGATTGAAATAAGCGGTCCGCTCAGCATTATCGACAGTATTGCCCGTGTTGAGGCGAGTGTTGATGCAAACGAAACGCTCTCAACTTCAAAATCCTATACTGCACCTGTCAAGCTGTATGATGCTGCCGGCAAGGAGATAGATACAACGCTGCTGACATTGCCGTTCAACGAGGTTGATATCACCGTGCCGATACACATTTCAAAGGAAGTGCCGATAAAGGCAACCTTCAAGAATGCGCCGGCGGCATACGTAGACGGTATCAGCTACTCACTGAATGTAAGTAAGGTTAAGATCAAGGGAACGAAAGAGGTTATCGACGGAATTACCGAAGTAACGCTGGACGCCATTGATTTCTCGCAGTTATCGCCTGATAATAATAAGTTCAAGTTTACGCTGAATTTACCGACCGGCGTTGAGGCGATAGACGATATTCCTGAGATAACAGTTACTGTAAATATCAAAAGCTTTGAGCAAAAAAGTGTTGATGTGACAAAGTTTACTGCGGTTAATACGCCATCGGGGATGACGGTCACGCCCGTTACCTCCAAAAAAGCGGTTACTTTGGTAGCGCCGTCTTCAGTCATCGACAGCATCAAGGCCGGAGAGCTTTATCTTGAATATGATATGAGCGGTAAGACTGCCGCTTCAGGAGAAATGGTAGTTGATGCTTTTCTTAAATCCTCAAAATACAATAATATATGGGGTTACGGCACATATCAGATACAGGTTAAAGTCAATACAAAATAAAAGAGTATCGGGAGTTCATATCTGAACTCCCGATTTTTGATAAAAAAATAAGTCAGGTATAACTGTTATACCTGACTTTTGGTTTATATGAATAAATAATCTGCAATAAGTATTGCACGACAGGGTGCGCCATCCGCACCATTGATCTTAAGCGGGGAAGCAGAAAGAAAATAGTTGCCGTCTTTGACCTTATGCAGATCAAGTCCCTCAATAATGACGATATTGTGACGCAGCAGTATTTCGTGTGTACGATCATCACCTATCGAGCAGCATTCTGTGCCGATAAGCCGCACACCTTTATCAATAAGCTCGGTTGCTGAGAACTCATTGAGCACAGCGTTTCCCTTTATCAGCACTCGCTCGCAGGCAAATCTTGTGTTTTCATATACCTCATCGGCACTGACAACATCGTCCTTTACGCTGATAACGGTGCATTTGCCGAAAAACAGCTCAACAGGAAGATCTGCAATGCTGCTTCCGTCGGGAATATAGTGCGACGGTGCATCTATGTGGGTTGCATTGTGAAGACACATATTAATATCGCTCACTGTGCAAGTCCCCTGCTGTTTTACCGTGAGCTGCGGCACCGTATCCCCCGGATAGACGGATGCCGAAAGCAATTCACGGGTTATATCGTATATTTTCATGCGTTGGGAATGAGCTTGTCCTTGCCGCCCATATACGGACGGAGAACTTCAGGAATATTCACGCTGCCGTCTGCATTAAGGTTGTTTTCAAGGAATGCAATAAGCATACGGGGCGGAGCAACAACAGTGTTGTTGAGTGTGTGTGCAAAATAGTTGCCGTCCTTGCTCTTGACACGGATCTTCAGGCGGCGTGCCTGTGCATCACCGAGATTTGAGCAAGATCCGACCTCGAAATATTTTTTCTGACGAGGTGACCACGCTTCAACATCGAAGGATTTTACCTTAAGATCAGCAAGATCTCCAGAGCAGCACTCAAGTGTGCGGACGGGAATATCAAGCGAGCGGAACAGATCAACGGTATTCTGCCAGAGCTTGTCGAACCAAGCAGCGGACTCTTCCGGCTTGCAGACAACTATCATTTCCTGCTTTTCAAACTGGTGAATTCTGTAAACTCCGCGTTCTTCGATGCCATGTGCACCTTTTTCCTTACGGAAGCAGGGTGAGTAGCTTGTGAGAGTGTAGGGCAGTTTTTCCTCCGGATTGATAGTGTCGATGAATTTGCCTATCATAGAATGCTCGGATGTACCGATAAGATATAAGTCCTCACCCTCAATCTTATACATCATAGCATCCATTTCGGCAAAACTCATAACACCGGTAACAACATTGGATCGAATCATAAACGGCGGCACACAATAGGTAAAGCCACGGTCGATCATAAAATCTCTTGCATACGAGATAACAGCTGAATGAAGTCTTGCTATGTCACCCATAAGATAGTAGAAGCCGTTACCTGCTACTTTACCGGCTGAATCGATATCTATTCCGTCGAATTTTGCCATTATATCTGTGTGATACGGTACTTCAAAGTCCGGAACGACCGGTTCTCCATACTTTGTTACCTCAACGTTTTCGCTGTCATCCTTTCCTATCGGTACAGAAGGATCAATAATGTTGGGTATAGTCATCATTATTTTCGTTAGTTTTTCGTCATATTCACGCTCAAGTGATTCGCACTCGGCAAGACGGGTTGCAAATGCTGCGACCTGCTGCTTTGTTGCCTCTGCTTCATCCTTTTTGCCCTGTGCCATCAATGCACCGATCTGCTTTGAGATGCGGTTACGATCTGCACGGAGTGAGTCAGCCTCGCTCTGTGCGGCACGCTTTTTATCATAAAGCTCGATTGCTTCATCAACAAGCTGAAGCTTTTCCTCCTGGAACTTATTTTTGATATTTTGCTTTACTATTTCGGGGTTTTCTTTTACAAATCTTATATCTAACATAATACATTTCCTCTCTGTTAAAACAGTTTTTTAAGCAGCTCGTTCAAATCGTCCTCGCTGTAAAATTCAAATTCTAGCTTTCCGCCCTTTGCTGACGGTGTTATCTGCACCTTTCTGCCGAGCTCTTCCTTTAATGTAAGCTCGATCTGAGTATAGTGCAAATTTTTTGGCTGTACGGTGGTCTCACTTTTGGGTTTTGTTTTTCCGGACTTTGCAAGCTGCTCTATCTGGCGTACCGATGCGCCGTTTTTTATCATCTCAACTGCTTGCTGACGCAGTTCATCGTTACCGAGCGAGAGCAATGCTCTGCCGTGACCTGCTGATATTTCGCCGGATATTATATATTGAGTGAATTTACCAAGTTCAAGAAGACGCAACGCATTTGCAACGGCAGAGCGTGACTTTCCGACCTTTTTTGCAACCTCCTCCTGTGTGAGCGAAAAGGTTTGCATCAGATTTTTATAGCCTTCTGCTTCTTCAATAGCGTTAAGATCCTCACGCTGTAGATTTTCTATAAGCGCAAGCTCCATGGTTTGTGCATCATCAAGATCCTTGATGATAACAGGAACTTCATTAAGGCCTGCCTGCATACACGCACGCCAACGGCGCTCGCCGGCTACTATCTGATAATTACCGTTGATCTGCGGGCGTACGACTATTGGTTGTAAAAGCCCATGCAGTTTTATGTTTTCACTAAGTTCTTCGAGCGCCGCCGGATCAAAATAACGGCGCGGCTGATCGGGATTTGGCTCTATTTCGGTTATTCGTACCGTCTGTGCTCCGCCGCTTTCAGCGGTGTTATCAGACATCAGCGCCATATATCCTCTGCCGAGTCCTGATTTTTTAGCCATTTTTAACTCCGTTTCTTATTTATTGTTTTTGATTATCTCTTTTGCCAACTCTTTATATGCAAAAGATCCTTTTGACCATTTATCGTAATATATTACCGGCTCACCGTATGAAGGTGCCTCAGACATACGCACCGAACGGGGAATTGCTGAGCCGAAAACCTTTTGCGGAAAGAATTTTTTGATCTCCTTTGCCACCTGCTGAGTAAGATTTAGTCTGCCATCATACATTGTGAACAGCACACCCTCTATCTCAATGTTCGGATTGCAGGTGCGTTTTATCTGACGGACGGTATTCATAAGCTGAGAAAGTCCCTCAAGTGCAAAATATTCGCACTGGATTGGTACAAGCACCGAATCGGCTGCACAAAGCGCGTTAACCGTGATAATGCCGAGTGACGGCGGGCAATCGAGCAGAATATAATCGTATTCATCTTTTACTGCGGCAATAGCTTTTTTAAAGCAGTATTCACGTTCGGGGAAATCGACCAGTTCTACTTCTGCGCCTGAAAGATTGATATTTGCAGGGATAATATCAACATATCTGAATTTTGTTTTTACAATTGCGTCCTTTACGCCGATCTTTCCGATTAGCAGCTCATATATTGAATTTGTAAGTCCTCTTTTGGATATTCCGTAGCCGCTGGTGGAGTTACCCTGCGGATCAATATCAACAAGCAACGTTTTTTTATCTGCAAGGCCAAGTGCAGCGGCAAGGTTGACTGCGGTAGTTGTTTTGCCGACACCGCCCTTCTGATTTACAACAGCGATTATTTTTCCCAATATATCACCTCCGTAGCATTATTTATATTTACATTATATCACGATATAGGATAAAAATAAAGAGGGAATTCAAATGTTTCACATGAAACATTTGAATTTATCCGCTGTCGAAAGTTAGAATTAAAAATATTTTATTAGAAATTTATTAGAAAAATCAGGTAAAATGAATGAAATATATAATATTATGCTAAATATTATTAATTTTCTGCAAATTTTTATCATAACCCCTTTACAAAAGGAAAAAATTGTTGTATAATGCGATTAGTGTTTGAAACACTCAATGTTTAATATTTATGGAGGTGCAAACTATGAGTTACACAGGTATGGAGCGTTGCATTGACAAGCTTGGCAGAGTTGTTATTCCGATGGAGATCAGAAAGAGCCTCAATCTTCCGACTGACACTCCGCTCGCAATCAGCGTTGAGGGTAACAAAATCATTTTTGAGAAGAGCATCCGCGCATGCATCCTTTGCGGTACACTTGATGATGTAAAAGATGTTAACGGAAAGCGTATTTGCAAGAAGTGTCTTGCTGAGATGGCAGCAGTAGCATCTGCTGAATAAGAGTTTCATTGAATTAGGAGCATCGTGCTTTGACGATGCTCTTGATTTTTTTATTACAATGCTCTATAATGGACAATGAGGTGTTAATTATGAAAATTACTTGGCTTGGGCAGGCAGGTTTGCTCTTTGAAACTGAAGACCTTACGATAATTGTTGATCCCTATCTTTCCGATAGCGTTGTTAAGGTTAATCCGAATAATTGGCGCAGAGTGCCGGTAGATGAAGGATTATTTGATATTCATCCTGATATTTATATATGCACGCACGATCATCTGGATCATTTAGATCCTGAAACAGTGCCGGTATATTTATCTCGTGAGGATAAGCAGATCACAGTTATCGGCTCTGCCGAGAGCTATACCAAGCTGCTTTCATACAAACACGGTCATAACTATGTCCGTTTCGATCCAGGCACACGCTGGACGCAAAGCGGTGTAACTATCACGGCAATCAAGGCGTATCATTCAGAGCCGACTGCAATCGGCATTGTGGTTGATGACGGCGAGAAGAAATACTATATCACGGGTGATACATTATATAATGATAACATCTTTAATGAACTGCCTGATGATATCTATGCCGTATTTCTGCCGATCAACGGTGTTGGTAACAATATGAATATGGAAGATGCGGCTTTGTTTGCCGAAAAGGTAAATGCCAGATATACAGTTCCCGTGCATTTCGGTATGTTTGATGAGCTTGATCCGAAAGCGTTTCACGTGAAACATAAAGTTATTCCGCAATTATATAAAGAAATAGTGTTTGAGTAAAAATATAGTATTAATGTGTCGAAAGCCACAAAGCAGAAATGCTTTGTGGCTTTCTTATTTTTCACGCAAGTCGTTGATAAGGATTTGAATATGCGATAGCTGATCGTCAGTAAGCCCGGTTGCGTCTAAGGTGTGACGATCGTCGAGTCCGAGTAAATAATCTGCACTTACTGAATAAAGTCTGGAAATTTTGACCAACATATCTATAGAGGGTTGAATATTGCCGTTTTCCCAATTGCTTACACTTTGTTTTGTAACGCAAAGCCGTGATGCAAAAGCTACTTGATTTAATCCTAGAGATAGCCGCAATTCTTTAATTCTTGTCCCAAACATAACCGATCTCCTTGATGTATAAGATTACAATACTATTGTAAAATTATTGTTGACAACATCAAAATACTAATGTATATTAATATTGGACTAAATTGAAAAGAAGTGAATTAATATATTAATTTCAATCGCAAGAAAACTGCTTTTGTCCGTCACGCTTTTTCTTTTAATTACGGCAACGGCATTTACATTATTTAATAGCACGGATCTCAGCTTTTATTCAGAGCTTTATACCGAAAATGCAGTGTTTTCAATAACTGTATTTTGCACCGGCACAGTAATAGGCATACTGTTGTTATTCGCAATGAAGAAGATAAATGCGCTCTGTGATGTATACTGCAAACGAGTATCATATATACTCTTTGCACTAATGGGCATTGTTATGCTGATATTTGCGTGCGTTTTTGCAGGAAGACCATTGACAGACGGATATATCACACTTCAGCAAGCGTCAGCACTGGCAAACGGCAGCGAGCAGTATATAGATGAATCCATGCACTATTTCACCGTTTACGGCAACAACAATATGTTTGTGCTGATCCATACAGCTTTTTTTAAAGTGCTTGATGTAATAGGTGTATCCGATCGTTTTTTTGCGGTGGTAATAGTTAATGTAATAGTAACTTTCACATCCCACATATTTGTTTTTAATGCTCTGAAGAAACTGCTTTCAATACAAAAAGCAACAAGCGTTTTATTGCTTATTGCATTAAATCCCGTATATTATCTCTGTTTGCCGTGGGTCTATACCTGCACATACAGCCTTTTGCCGATGAGTGTGATATTAAATTTAATAGCACAGATCGCAAGATGCAAAAGAAAATTTCTGATTTCAGTGTATAGTGTTTTAATGGGTGCGGTGGCGGTCATCGGATATCTTATACGCCCTACTGCAATATTTTTTCTGATAGCCTTTGTTGTATGCGGTGTGCTTTATATTTTAAAACGAAAGGATATGATAAAGCGTGCGTGTATTGTCGGGTTATGCGTCATCATCGGATTTTGTTCTGTTTTTGCTGTGATGAATGAATGTATAGAAGCATATGTTGAGGACGGCTCGAAGCATTTTCCTCTTACACATTGGATAATGCTCGGTCTTAACAAAACCGGACAATACGACAGGGCGGATTATATTTTTACATCACAATATGTAAACACAGATGAAATGCGAAAAGGTAATATTGAGGAAATATGCCGTCGTATTAAAGATAGAGGAATCGTCGGCACGGCAGCTCACGCTATAAAAAAGCTGGGTATCACCTTTTCTTCAGGCGGCAACAATTGTTACCGCCGAACTTCAAAGGACTGTACAGAGTGTAGCGTTTACGATTACATTTACGGCGAAAAACGCAATGCATTTATGTTGTATGCACAAGGCTTTCGCTTTGCAACGCTTATTCTTGCATGTGTCAGCATATGGCATCAGATAAGAAAGCGTAATGATGTGATGTTGTTGTTTTCCGTCACGCTGCTCGGAGGTATGGTGTTTTATATACTGTGGGAAGCGAAGGCAGAGTATTCCATACCGTTTTTATCAGCGATTCTGATACTTGCGGCTGATGGAACTGAGCATATTTCATTGCATAATACATCAAAGAAATTGCGTAAGCTGCTTTATATCGTATCGGCATTGTTCATATGTGTAAGCATTGTCGGGTATGTGCCGTATGTAAAGCAGGAGATGTCATTTACCGATTATTCACTCGATTACGGTTCAGATACATTGCTTTGTGATTATCCGAAGATCACGGATAACGGGAAACTGACTCAAATCTTTTATGCCGCTGCTGATATAAATACCGTAGAGCTTTCGACAAAGATAACAGATAAAAACAGCACAGCAAAATACAGTATAAATCTTTATCGGTGCGGGTCTGAGTGTTATAAGCAAACAGTATCTGCTGCTGATGTTAAAGGCGGAAAAATATATTTGCGTTTTTCGGGCGGGAAAAGCGATGATCATGTAATGTACTGCCTGAAGATCACGCCATATTCCACAAATACGGCAGATTCAATAGTATTTCGCCATATGCGTACCAACGGAATTGATCTGTATCCGGGCAAGTGCACGCAAGGCGGTGATGAGCGTACAGATATGTATATTAATGCCTATAAAAAATACAGCGGAAACTATTATTCCGCTGTACAATATGCGTTTTTTATAACAATTGCTGCTGTCGTTATGGCGGCTGCACACTATCTTATAAGGAGGAAGTTAAATGACAAAGCTTTATATAGTGATCCCTTGCTATAACGAGCAGGAGGTGTTGCCTATCACGGCCGGTATTCTTATCAAAAAAGTAAAAAATATGATGCAAAACGGAAGCATATCAGAGGATAGTCGGATAGTGTTGGTTGACGACGGTTCAAAGGACGAAACATGGACAACGATCGAAAAACTGCACAATGAAAATAAAATTTTCATTGGGTGTAAGCTTTCTTGCAACAAGGGGCATCAGAATGCATTGCTTGCCGGACTTAATTATTCGCTGGGAAAGGCAGATGCAGTCATATCGATGGATGCTGATCTTCAGGATGATATCAATGCTATTGATGAATTTGTCCGTTGCTATGAAGATGGTTACGATATCGTTTACGGTGTACGCAGCAGTCGCAAAAAGGATACTTTTTTCAAAAAGACCACCGCCTTAATGTACTATAAGCTGCTCGAAAAACTAGGGTGCGATATCGTGAATAATCATGCGGATTACCGTCTTATGTCCGCCCGTGCGTTGGAGGCATTGTTTGAATTCAAAGAGGTCAATATGTTTTTAAGAGGTATTGTGCCGATGGTCGGCTTTAGAAGCTGCAATGTATATTATGAACGAAACGAGCGTGCCGCAGGAAAAAGCAAGTATCCGCTAAAAAAGATGCTGATGTTTGCGGTTGACGGTATTACCTCATTGAGTATTAAACCTATACGGTTGATCACTACCTTGGGTGTGATAGGAACTATACTGTGCTTTGCTGTTTTGATATGTCTGCTTATCAGCGGAATGTGTTCGGCAGAAAGCCTGCTTGGTGTACTTGTTGGTACAGTTGGCAGCGTACAGCTTATATCCGTTGGCGTAATCGGAGAGTATATAGGAAAAATATATATGGAATCAAAAGCCCGACCGAGATTTATTATTGATAAAGTGATAGAATGAACACAAAAATAAAAAAGATGCAGAAAAGGCGTTGTACCCGTAAGGATACAACGCCAGTTTTATTCGCCTTTGGCGAGTGATATTGCTGTGCAGTGATATTTGGACTAAAGTCCAAGTGATATTGCCTTCGGCAGTTTTGGGCGAATAAAATAACACTGAAACTGCAAGTTTTCAATAACACTATTGCCGCACGGCAATAATATCACTCCGACTTTAGGAGGAATATAACTTGAAAAATATTATCTATTAAACTATAATAAAATCAATGAGGTGAT
>JAFPAK010000100.1 GCA_017390825.1 Clostridia bacterium | reverse complement strand
TCTTGCACCGTAAACATCGTCAAAGCCTTCGTCTGCAATTTTTTCAATTGCAGCATCTGTGAATTCAACGGTTATTTCACGGCTTTCAAGAAGCTTAGAAACATTTTTGAGAAGACGAGCTGCTATCTGTTTGATATCATCCTTTGCAAGCTTGTGGAATACGATAATATCGTCAACACGGTTTAAAAATTCCGGCTTGAACTGACGTTTTAATTCTGCCATAACATCATTTTTGATCTCGCTGTCTGCCTTTGAAACCGTTTCACCGAAGCCAAGACTTTTCTTTTCTGTGATCATTCTTGCTCCGACATTTGATGTCATAATAATAACAGTGTTTTTAAAGTTGACCTTTCTGCCTTGCGAATCGGTGAGCATTCCGTCATCAAGTATCTGCAAAAGGATGTTGAAAATATCGGGATGAGCCTTTTCAATCTCATCAAAAAGCAAAACACAATAGGGGTTTCTGCGTATTTTTTCGGTAAGCTGACCACCCTCATCATATCCTACATAACCGGGAGGTGAGCCTACAAGGCGAGAAACAGTGTGTTTCTCCATATATTCCGACATATCAAAACGAACAAGTGCGCTTTCGTTGCCAAACAGTGTTTCAGCAAGTGCTTTACAAAGCTCTGTTTTACCTACACCTGTAGGGCCAAGGAATATAAACGAACCTATCGGACGCTTGGGATCTTTTAGACCGACTCTGCCTCGTCTGATAGCACGGGAAACAGCGCTGACCGCCTCTTTCTGACCTACTATTCGGTTGTGGAGTATATCCTCCATTTTAAGCAACCGTTCGCTTTCTTCTTCAGTAAGCTGTGTTGTGGGTACACCAGTCCAGCCTGAAACGATAGCTGCTACCTCTTCGGCAGTTACCTCGCCGGTAATATGAGCATTGTCCTGCTCCCATTTTGACTTTTGCTCAGCAAGTTTCGCTTCGATTTCCTTTTCCTCGTCACGGAGTCTTGCTGCTGCTTCAAAATCTTCAGTATTAACAGCGTTTTGCTTTTCTGCTGATAGAGTTTTAAGCTGAGCTTCCAACTCTTTGACTGATTTCGGTGCAGTATATGCTTTGAGTTTTACTTTGGACGCTGCTTCATCGATAAGGTCGATGGCCTTATCGGGAAGAAAACGGTCGTTGATATAGCGTGATGAAAGCTTTACTGCGGCATTGAGTGCATCATCGGTTATTTTAACTTTGTGGTGCGCCTCGTATTTATCACGCAGACCTTTTAATATGAGTACCGCTTCTTCTTCGGAAGGTTCAGGGACATTTACCGGTTGGAAACGCCGCTCAAGTGCTGCGTCTTTTTCAATATACTTTCTGTACTCGTTGATAGTGGTTGCACCGATTATCTGTAAATCACCTCTTGCAAGTGATGGCTTCAAGATGTTTGCAGCATCTGTTGAACCTTCAGTTGCACCTGCGCCGACTATCGTATGAAGCTCGTCAATAAATAGAATTGTATTGCCAGACTTAATTACTTCGTCGATAGCATCTTTTATACGTTCTTCAAAGTCGCCACGGTATTTGGTTCCTGCAAGCATACCGGTAAGATCGAGCGTTACGACACGCTTGTCTTTCAACAGTTCAGGTACTTCACCCTCAACTATTTTAAGTGCCAATCCTTCTGCAATAGCAGTTTTGCCGACACCGGGTTCACCTATAAGGCAGGGGTTGTTTTTTGTGCGTCTAGTGAGTATCTGAATAACTCTTTCTATCTCTTTAGCTCTGCCTATAACCGGGTCGAGCTTTTTGTTTTTTGCAAGAGCAGTCAGGTCTCTGCCGAATTTATCAAGGTTTGGCGTCTTGCTGTTTTTATTAACCGTTGGCTGATCTGTATCTGATGAGGCAGCTGAAAGCTCATCAATAAGCGACTCAGGAGATACACCCATTTCAGCAATAAAGCGTGTTGCATAGTTGCTTCCCTCTGCAAGTATTGCAATGAGCATATGCTCGGTGGCAACTATCTGCGATCCGCATTCATGTGAATATTGCACTGCAAGCTGTAATATGTGCTTTGCACGTGGTGTCATATCGTCGGGAGTAAGATTGGTTTTCATACCCCGACCGATAGTTTCAACTATGATCTGTTCTATTTTCTCGTAATCAATACCGTGATTATTTAATACACTTTGTGCAAAGCATCCGTCGGTGCTTGCGATACCGAGCAGTATGTGCTCGCTGCCGATGTATGTGTGGCCAAGCTCACAAGCGTTTTCGACAGCACGGTTCAACGCCTCGTTAGCTTTTTCTGAAAAACCGTTGAATTTGAACATAAATTACATCACCTTTTTTAGTTTAACATTTCTCTTACGAGTTTTGCGCGTTCAATGTCGCGCTGTGCGGGTTCAAGTGCACCGCCGAGCTTTTGCTGTAATGTAGCAGGCTGTGCTATGCAAATAAGCTCGTTGACCTGTTCCATTGTGACCTCTTTCATAATACCCATACCGACGCCTATACGAACTTTTGAGATAAGCTCCATAAATTCGGAACAGGAAAGGATATGAGCATATTTCAGCATACCGTATGCACGATAGACGGTATCCATTAAGCGTGTTGTGTCGATAGCCTCTCTCGCACTTCTTTCACGCTGTGCTATTTGTGTTACGATGCCCTCAAGATTCTCAATAGCAGCATTTTCTGAAATTCCTAATGTTACCTGATTTGATATCTGATACAAGGCGCATTTGGTTTTGCTGCCTTCGCCGTAGGTTCCTCGTATAGTAAGACCGAGTTTTGAGATAGTACCGGCAATTTGACCAAGTGCATTCATTGATTCGAGTGCAGGCAAATGCATCAATGCGGAAGCACGCATACCTGTTCCCAAATTTGTGGGGCACTCGGTCAGATAACCGAGGCTTTTATCAAAAGCAAATTCAAGTGAAGCTTCAAACAGGGAATCTATCTCGCTCGCAAGACTATACGCTTTTTCAAAGGAAAGACCGGGAGTAAGTACCTGAATTCTTATGTGATCCTCTTCATTAATCATTATGCTGATAGATTCGTCTTTACTTAACAGCAAAGCTCTTCCGGAGCCGTTTTCAGCAAATCCCGGACTGATAAGATGCTTTTCTGCCATTGAATATGCTTCAAGTTTCGGCAGTTTATCCATATCGTAAAAAGTGAATTCATCCTTGTATTTTGAATCACTTTTAAGTATAGCATCGCTGACACGCTGAATTAAGTCGAATTTTTGCTCGGGGGACATTTTGTTGGGGAAGGGGTAGTTCTTTAAATTTCGTGCAAGCCGTACACGGACATTTGCAATTATGTCGCAATCCGGTCCTGATTGAAGATACCATTTATTCATTCTCGCTCATCTCCTTTTCAAGAGTCTTTATTTCATCACGCAGCGTAGCCGCTTTTTCAAATTCTTCTTCGGCTATTGCGGCTTTAAGTGCATTTTTGAGCTCCTTAAGCTTGTATTCTGCTTTCGATGCAGTATCAGCATTGCCCGGTATCTTGCCAATATGATTGGTTTTACCGTGCATCTTACGAAGTGAGGGTAGAAGCTGCTCTCTGAATTCATTGTAGCATTCAGGGCAACCCAGTCTGCCTTTTTTTGCAATTTCTGAAAATGAACTGCCGCACATTTTACATCTTTTAGCTTCGGTGAGCGGTTGTGCTTGATTTCCAAAAATCGAGCCGAAAAGATCACTCATCTCAAATGGATTAAAATTGCCGACTCCGAGCTTTGAGGCACATTCACCGCAAAGATGGTATTCTTGTACCTCACCGTTGATTATTTGTTTAATATGGGTGGTTGCCATTCTTTTACCGCAGTTTTTACATAACATAATTAATTCCTCCTTAAAGATCAGTTAAGTGCAGCAAGCATTTGTTTGAGTATTGATGCACGAAGTCTGTTGCGCTGGTTTTGCGGTATCTCCGCGTAGCATCGATCGGATACGGCGGCGGATATAAGTAGGGCTGCCTGCTCCGATATTATGCCCTCTGCCAATAAATTTTGCAGAAGTATTCTTGCTGTGTTGGGATTGAGCTCGTTACCGATAGAGTTGATTATATGCATTATAGCGAGCGAATGGTCAAGGCGAACCTTGGTTATTTTGATGTAACCGCCACCCCCACGCTTGCTCTCTACAATATATCCCTGTTCAGGCGTAAATCTTGACGAAAGAACGTAGTTGATCTGACTCGGAACACATCCGAGCATACTCGCAAGCTCATTGCGGCGTATTTCGGTCATACCCTCCGATTGTTCAAGCATCTCAATAATAGTTTGGCTGATTAGATCACTTATTCTCATGAATTTATACGATCCTTTCTATTCATTTGACCTTTCTTGACCTTATAATACATCGAAGGTCAGCAAAGGTCAAATTCCGTATTTTTTCAAATTTCAAGAATAAATCATTATTTCTTGAAATTCCTCTTGTTTTCTTTGAAATACTGACTTTTTTACGAAATTGATTTTTTATTTTAATTCTTATTTAATCACACATTTTGTCGGCTGTAATATGATATTAGTGAAGGCAGGAAGGAGGAAGGAAGAATGAGCTGCTTTAACTTCGGTTCTAACGGTTGCTGCGAGTGGATCATCATCTTGATCATACTCTTTGCTTGCTGCGGTAACAACAACAGCAATAGCTGTGGCTGCTAAGTCAGGCTGACAAGAAAACACCTCCGAAAATTCGGAGGTGTTTTACTTTTATTGATATACTCTTATATAGTCTATATAGTATTTTGACGGGAATTCGGTGGAGTCTGCAGGATTGCCCGGCCATGAGCCGCCGATAGCAAGATTGAGTATAAAATAGAATTCGTATTTATTGTAGCACATATAATCAGGATCGGTGGTATCAACAGAGAAGTATACCGTGTCGTCAATGTACCAATATATATCTGTTTCGGTCCAGAGAACGCCAATAAGGTGGAAGTCATCGTTGAAGGTTCCTTTTGGAAGAATGTAACTGCCACCCTTTGAGATGTGTTTGTTTTGTGCATCGGTAGCGTGTGCTGTGCCATGTGTGGTACTATCGTTTATACCGCCTCCGACAAGCTCCATAATATCAAGCTCACCGGTTGCCGGCCAGTTTGATACACCCGTTGCCGGATTTACGCCGAGCATCCAGAAGGCAGGCCATACACCCTGACTTTTAGGCAGTATTGCATTGATCTCCATAACGCCGTACTTAAACTGCTTTGTGCCGAAGGTAGTGATAGAGCCGCTGGTGTAATCATATCCGTGGCGGCTTTCCTTTCTTGCCTCAATAACGCAGCAGCCGTCCTCCATATAAACGTTGCCCTCATCAGCGTTGTCGCAATATACCTGCAATTCAGCGTTTCTGTGTGTGCCGCTTCCTTCGTAGTTCCAGACACTTTCGTCGAGTTCATCACCGTTGAACTCATCAGCCCATACGAGCGAGTAGGTCTGCTTTATTTTATCAATATCAGAGAGTGAATTGTCAAACGGAGTGATATCATTTTCAATTGCAAGACCGATAATAAGCTTACGCATCTGAAGCACATCCTTGCCGTTGAGCTTATAGTCGCTGTTGATATCACAGGCATCCTCATTGATTTCATTTGTAAGACCTACAATGTACTTGCGAAGCGCAAGCACATCCTTGCCGTTAACTGCACCATCGCCATTTGCATCGCCTGAATTTATAGGCTCAAATCCGAAATTGTTCAGCACTGCGTAATCACGAACATCGGTCATCCGCCATCCTTTAACAGTAAGTTCATTGACATTGTCGAATGCGAAAACGCCGATATTTTCGATTGAGCGGGGAAGGGTGATACTTTTAAGCGAAGTACAGTTTGAGAAAATCTGATTTGGAAGCTCTTTAAGTTCACTTGTTACTTCAACATCACTAAGTGCGGTACAGTCTGCAAATGCCGCCTTGCCTATATCGGTAACGGATTTGCCGAGATATACAGTTTTAAGCTTCTCACATTTGCGGAAAGCTTCTTTGCCGATCGTTTTTACAGTATCAGGAACTGTCAAAGAAGTGATATTGTTATTGTATGCAAAGGCGGACTCGCCAATAGCAGTAACAGTTAGCTCACCAAAGCATTCGGGGATAACAAGCTCTGCATCTGTGCCGATATAATCGGTTATGATGCATTCACCGCTGTCTGTTTCCTCGATAAGATATCCGCCTGTATCAGCACCCGGCTCAGAAAGTGTCGGGACGATTGTCATAATCGGCGAGAAGGTAAGATTTGGGGCAACACCGCCTGAGATTGAATAGTTCATAGCGCCAATATAAAAGCCTTGTATAACATCTGAAGTGATGTTTGTTAAATCAAGCTCATATGTAACAGTCGTGCCGGGGGCTTGCCATTGTGTTATTGCAGGATCACTGCTTTCCGCACCGGTGGTATCCAGCCAGAGCTTAACAACGACTGATGCATCTTTACCTGATGAATCAACGCAAGAGTCAATTCGAACCGTGCAGTAAACCTTGTTGGTATTGTCATTATGTATCTTATCAAGCGCAGTTTGTGCAATGGTCTTGTCAACGCCGAAATAGCATTGCTTCTGATTGCTTACAGTAGCATTTTTGAAGGTGCATGAGCCATCGTCACTAAATGTAACAAGATCCGGTGCATTACCGTATCCGTAACGGTTACTTTCAGAAAAAGTAAGGAAATAGTCAGATGTATCTACAGGTACATACACATAAACAGGTGAGAATGTAGTATTCTGAATAATTCCGTCTACTGCATAGTTCTGCACGCAGACATATACATATTTCAATGTAGATGTAACAGAGCGTACATCAATGGTGTATTCCATCGTGCTGTTACTTCCTTGCCATGTATTTGAAGAAAGCTGTGTGCCGTCTTCAAACTGAAGACGCAGTATAACATTTGCATTACAGTCGACCTCGCCTACACGCTTGCATTCACCCATAGTCACGGTAAATGCAACCATACCGGAGCCTTGCTTTGCAGCTTCGATGGCTTGTGTTGCCATCGAAGTATCAACATTATAGTTACATTGTTTTTGGTTTGAATAAGTGGTGCTTTTGAATGTAACAGCACCGTCTTTTGAGTACTCTACCGTGTCGGGAGCGCCACCCCAACGGCAGTTGAGACTGTCGCTGAATTTGTGCAGGTAGACTGTTTCATCCTCGGCTATCGCCGGCAATGATAGCATACCGAGTATAACTGCACAAGTCAACATTAGAACAATAATCCTTTTCATAAACTAAACCCTTCCTATGGTTTAATTAGCCTTGTTATATCATCGGGAAGATCGGAAGAAAATTCTATCCTCTCACCCGTAACAGGCTGAACAAATGAAATATATGATGAGTGCAATGCGTGACGTTTTACAAGATTGGTACAGATGCCGTACAGATCATCGCCTACCAGTGGGTGACCTATATGTGACATATGTACTCTTATCTGATGTGTTCTGCCGGTTTTTAAACGTAGACTGAGAATCGACATATCGTTAACTGTAGCGGTTCTGCGAAATTGCGTATAGGCATCTGCTCCGTCCGGTGCTATGCAACGCTTGATTATGCTTCCTTCAGCGCGCCTAATAGGTGCTGATACAAAGCCTTCTTTGTCTGTTATACCGTGAACAACGGCTGTATATTCGCGGATAAAGCTATCGGTATGAAGCTGATTTGATAAGATCCGTTGCGCATATGCGTGCTTAGCGATTACAGTAAGACCGGATGTGCCGACATCAAGACGGTTAATACAGCGAAATACAAAACTCTTATTCTGCTTTTGATAATAATTCATTATCATACCTGCAAGGGATTTTTGATAATGATGAGCCGATGGATGAGTAGCAAGCCCGGCAGGTTTGTTTAATATCAGCACATCATCATCTTCATATACAATATCGAGTTCGCCCTCACACGGAATTATATTATCAGAATTACTGTTATTGTTTATTCTGAATGTCACGACATCACCGGCTTTTACGGTGTGGTTAGTGAATACGGGTTCGCCGTTAAGCAGGATGCTGCCGATGTGCTTTTTTGCGCGTCGTATTTGCGTCTCGCCTACTGATAGTTTATGCTTCAGCACACAGTAAACATCTCTGCCGTCATAATCCTTGCAGACGGTGATCTCAAGCTTATTTCTCATTTTACAGACCTAAACGGTTTATTAAGTGCGGCAGCTCACGCTCAAACTGAACTCCGAAGCGTGTGTCAGTTCCGGCTTTTCTTGTGCGTTCAATGGCTCTTTCTGTAAACTCGACCGCTATGTCGATAGCATTCTTTTTCGCTTGTCCGCTTACAACAGCAGCGGTAAGAACACTTGTGAACACATCGCCGGTTCCATGATAGATGCCCTCTACCTGCGGTCGATAGGCTTCGTGTGAAACGCCGGTGCTTTCATAATAAACTGCGCCGACTGAATTACCATTTTCAACACCGGTAATAACTATGTCTTTTTCGCATATTTTATTAAGACGGCCATACAGCATGTCGGCTGTTTCTTTTGTACGGGATAGTGTGTTATAATCAATACCGCAAAGTAAGCAGCCTTCCGTTATGTTCGGAGTCAGAATATCTGCTTTTTTGCAAAGTCTTTTCATCTCATTCGGGAAATAGCTTTCAAATGTGCTGTAAAGCTTGCCATGGTCGCCCATAACAGGGTCAACGATAACGAGCGTATCATCACTTTTGAGCATATCAATAATTTCTATCACCTTATCTACCTGCTCAGTACTGCCTAAAAAGCCGGTATATATAGCGTCGAATTTCAAGTCTAATGATTTCCAATGCTCTGCATAGGGAATAATATCCTCGGAAAGATCACGGTAGGTATATCCCGTAAGACCTCCTGTATGTGTTGACAAAACAGCGGTGGGAATGACTGCTGCCTCCATGCCGGCTGCAGATATTATCGGCAATGCAACCGTAAGCGAGCATTTGCCTATGCCTGATATATCGTGTATTGCCGCAATGCGTTTTTGCGTATTCAAATAAAGCACTCCTATTCAAGTATAACAGTAAACGGTCCGTCGTTTTCAATAGATACAAGCATATCAGCACCGAATTCACCGGTCTGGACATTGCTTATATACTTACGGCATTCTTCAACAAAGAATTCATATAAAGCTTTTGCTGTGTCAGGCTTTGCTGCCGCTGTGAAGGACGGACGATTACCGTGTGAGCAGTCAGCCATAAGCGTGAACTGAGAGACTACCAAAAGCGCACCTCGGACATCAAGAATAGATAGATTAGTCTTATCATTCTCATCGCTGAAGATGCGAAGTGAGGATATCTTTTTTGCAAGGCGCACAGCATCCTCTTTTGTATCCTCGTGTCCTATACCTACCAAAAGCAAAAAGCCGCTGTTTATACTGCCTATCACATTATTATCGACTGTTACCGATGCGGATCTCACCCGCTGAACTACAATTTTCAAGCTAACACCTCAATTTATATATACATTAATTATAATCAGGTTGCTTATATAATGCAAGAGAAATTTAAATGTCCTTGAATGTCCTGCTTATTAAGTGATATAGTTATGATGCAAAATAAATCGTGCACGGAAAAACACTTCAAAATATTTTGAAGTGTTTTTTATTTTGCAAATCTATTGGAGGTAATGCTTATGGCAAAACGGCGGAATATACCGCTGGAAAAATCACTCGCAAAATTGCTGTCATTAGCCCCAAATGACGAGCAATATAAAATGCTTGTAGGTATGGGCTTTAAGGACAGCGAGATAAATAACGGTACCGTTGTAACGGCGGCACTGTATCAGAAGGCATCAAGCGGAGATAATACTGCAATAAAGCTGCTTATGGAGCTTGCAGGCGAAAGCGAAAGGCCTGCATCCTGTTCCAGGCTTTATAAAGCATTGGAGGAAGATGCGGATTGCAAATAACAACACTTTCTGAAAAACAGAAGCTGCTGTTTAAATGGGCGCATACCAAAGAATACTGCGAGAAATACGACAACATCATCTGTGATGGAGCTGTCCGATCGGGCAAAACGGTAATAATGGCAATGTCATTTATTATCTGGGCAATGAGGTATTTTGATGATTGTTCATTTGCTATCTGT
>JAFPAK010000099.1 GCA_017390825.1 Clostridia bacterium | reverse complement strand
TACCTGAGCTTGGGAAATGCCTACTTCCTTTGCTACCTCTGTCTGCGTTTTACCAACAAAAAAGCGCAACTGTAATATACGTTTTTCACGTTCAGGCAGATTTTTTATTGCCTCTTTTAACACAATCTCATCAAGCCAATTTGAATCATCGTTCTTATCACCAACCTGATCAAGAACATAAATCGTATCTCCACCGTCAGAATATACCGGCTCATATAAAGATACGGGATCAACTATCGATTCAAGAGCTATAACCACATCTTCACGGGTACAATCCATCTGTTTTGCGATCTCATCTATTGACGGCTCTCGCTGATGCTCAGAAATAAACTGTTCTTTGACCTGCATTGCTCTGTACGCAGTATCCTTTAATGAGCGTGAAACTCTAACAGGATTATTGTCCCGCAAATACCGCCGTATCTCGCCGATTATCATTGGTACCGCATAGGTCGAAAATCTTACATCAAGGGTGATATCAAAATTATCAATCGCCTTAATAAGCCCGATACATCCTACCTGAAACAAATCATCAGGACAATCCCGATTTGCAAACCGCTGTATAACGCTCAACACCAGCTTCAAATTACCGGATATCAGCTTTTGCCGAGCATTTTTGTCGCCCTCTTTTGTCTTTTTTAGCAGTTCTGTTTTTTCTGCCTCTTTAAGCACCGGCAACTCGGAGGTATTAACGCCGCATATTTCAACCTTGTTAAAAGAATAACCCAAAACATAACCAATCCTTTTTTATGATCTGTTATGAGTATTCTCAAATCAAAGGTTTTTAATGCAGAATAAAACCGGTTATAATTTTTTTCAATCGACAATATTCTCTTGACATGTTTTTATAATATCCTTGGCTCGTTCAAGAAGGACATCTTTTTCGTTGCACAGTTTTTCATCAATGACTTCCCAAAGCAATGCATCAAGCACTTTTCCAATGCTTTTTCCCTCTTTGCATCCGAGAGAAATAATATCTTTGCCATTGACAGCAAGAGATTTTAGCGAAAAGCATTGCTGCTGACGGTATGCTTCTTCGCAAAGCATACGCATTTCTTCAATATGACGGCCTCTGTCGTCATCAAATATTACATGGGCCGAAGTATCAGCGCTTTTTACCTCTAAAAGGCGTAAAGTATTTTCATAACCGAATTTATTCAGCATACGCTTTGCGTGACGCATATCAGGAGTTATCGTATAATCGTGATATTTTACAAGCATACTTACAGTGTCGCAGGTAACATTGTCAGCCTTAAGACGTCGCATAATATTATACGCAATGCTCTCCCCTGCTTTGGCATGACCGTGAAAATGTCCGATACCATTTTCATCAGTAAAAAAGCATATTGGTTTTGCTATATCGTGAAGCAGAACAGCATATCTCACAATAGCATCATCGCTGCACACATCAAGTGCCCTTACGCTATGCTCATATACATCATATTTATGGTGCGGATTACGTTGCTCAAAGCCTACCTCGTTCAGCAATTCAGGAATAAAGACACCGATACAATCACTATATTCCAGTAAAATATCGACTGCATTTTTGCCGCAAAGTAATTTTGTGAATTCGGAATAAATACGCTCGCTTGAAATACTTTTCAGCAAATGTGCATTTTTTCGTATTGCTTCTTTGGTGTGTTTTTCAATATTAAATTCAAGTGTAGATGCAAAACGCAAAGCACGAAGGATACGAAGCGCGTCCTCTGAAAAGCGTTTATTTGCATCCCCCACGCTACGAATAATTTTGTTCTTTATATCTTCAATGCCACCGAAAACATCAATGAAATTGCCATCTTTATCGCAACACATTGCATTTACAGTAAAATCGCGCCGAGCAAGATCATCTTCAATCTTTTTTGAAAATTTAACTGAATCGGGATGACGATTATCAGCGTAATTACCGTCTATGCGATATGTTGTGATCTCTATCGGTTCATTATTTATTATCACTGTGACTGTGCCGTGCTGTATTCCTGTTCTTATCACACGCTTATCAGAAAAGCAGCGCTCTATCTCATCAGGAGTTGCTGATGTAGTGATATCGTAATCATTAGGTGGGATATCCATACACATATCACGAACACAGCCGCCGACTATATATGCTGTGTGACCATGTTCATCAAGGCGCAATAAAACAGAATTTATATTTTCCGGCAGAACAATAAATTTATCCGTCTTTCTCACACCTTTCACAGTTGATATTAAAAAGATACCATATATTAATTTTTTTGTCAAACAGTTGTAATTATACCGGTTAACTGATATAATAAGAAAGATAATATTAAGTATAGGCGGTGAGAATTTTGAAGCAGCTTTTAAAAGGCAAAGCACTTGATGCATATAATATTATTAACGACGGAATAAATGAGATAAACAGTAATCATCTTTTTGCTTTCTCTGCACAAGCTTCATTTTTTGTTATCATTTCAGCAGTACCGCTTATAATGCTTATGATAACGCTACTGCAAGCTTATCTTCCTATATCAAAAGCCGATCTTTTGCAAGTAATGTATGACTTTTTACCGATCGAGTTTGTTGAACTATCCAACGGTGTTATAGATGAGATATATTCTCAAATAAGCGTATCGATAACCGCCGTTACCGCAATTGCACTTTTGTGGGCAGCATCACGTGGAATCAAGAGTATCAGTCTCGGTATGCAGGCAATATATGATACACCGAAAAAACGAGGATATTTTCTTTCGCTTTTATTTTCACTTATATACACAGTTGTATTGATTGCGATGGTTTTTGCGAGTGCGGTAATACTGGTTTTCGGAAAATATATTATCACAATGATTAATGAGGCTTTTCCGAATTTGCCGGATATTTTTTCGTTGCTTTATTCGTTGCGTATGCTAATATTCTTTGTAGCTCTGACTTTGCTTTTTACTACAGCATATAAGTTTCTTTCTGCCGATAAATATAAACTTCGACGCCATATACCGGGGGCAGTGTTTGCTGCGGTCGGTTGGATCGCATTTTCATGGGCATATTCAATTTATATTGCAAATTTCTCAAATATTTCATATATATACGGAAGCCTTGCTGCGTTGATTCTTCTGATGCTGTGGTTATATTTTTGTATGACCATTCTGTTGCTCGGCGCACAGCTTAATGTATGGATAAGTGAAAAGCGTTTTAACAAAAGAATTGAAAATCTATTCAAAACACAGCGGCAATAATAATTGCAGCTGTGTTTTTCGTTTACATAACATAATGAATTTTAAGAAATTGTTAAGTTTATGTGAAAAATCGACAAATTAAACTTTTCAAATTAGTGAGTATTTTGTCGATAAATTAATTGACATACATTATTAAATAATTTATAATAAACATATTAGTTTGTTAACCATCAAACTAAATTTTCAGTGTAAAAACGGAGGAAATCAAAAATGAAAAAGTTACTCGCACTTCTTCTCGCAATTGCAACACTTTTCTGTCTTGCATCTTGCGGCGAAGGCACAAATGAAACCGCCGGTATGAGTGAGTCACCGCTTGCAGCTCCCGAGCTGACAGTTGACTACGAAGTAGCCGATGATTTCAAAATCGGATTCATCTGTTTGCATGATGAAAAATCAACTTACGACCTCAACTTCATCAATGCTGCTCTCAGTGCTCAGAAAGCAATCGGTCTTACTGACGATCAGGTAATCATCAAGACTAATATTCCTGAGACAGATGAATGCTATCAGGCAGCTGCTGATCTTGTTGATCAGGGTTGTAAGCTCATCTTCGCTAACTCATTCGGTCATGAAGATTTCGTTATCAAGGCTGCAAAAGAGTTCCCCGAAGTTCAGTTCTGCCATGCAACAGGTACTAAGGCTCATACTGAAAATCTTAATAACTACCACAACGCATTTGCATCTATCTACGAAGGACGTTATCTTGCAGGTATCGCAGCAGGTATGAAGATCAATGAAATGATCGAAGCCGGCGATATTACTGCCGATCAGGCAAAAATCGGTTATGTAGGTGCTTACACATACGCAGAAGTTATTTCAGGCTACACATCATTCTATCTCGGTGCAAAATCAGTTTGTGAATCTGCAACAATGGAAGTACAGTTCACAGGCTCTTGGTATGATGCTACCGAAGAAAAGAACGCTGCAGAAGCTCTTATTGCAAGAAACTGTGTTCTTATCAGCCAGCACGCTGACTCGATGGGCGCTCCTTCCGCTTGTGAAAATGCAGGTGTTCCGAATGTTTCTTATAACGGCAGTACATACGATTCTTGCCCCGAAACATTTATCGTTTCATCAGCAATCAACTGGGCTCCTTACTACAACTACATCATCAAGTGTGTAGCTACCGGTGATGAGATCGACGCCGACTGGTGCGGCGGCATCAATGAGGGTTCAGTAGTTCTCACCGGTATCAACCAGGATGTAGCTGCTGAAGGTACAGTTGAAGCAATTAAAGAGGCAATCAATGGTCTCAAGTCAGGCGATGTTAAGGTATTTGACACACTCAACTTCACAGTTGACGGCGAGAAGGTTACAAGCTATGTTGCAGATGTTGATACTGATGCAGAGTTCAAGGGCGACACAGAGGTTGTTGACACTTATGTATTTAGAGAGTCATTTTTCCGTTCAGCTCCCTACTTTGATCTGAGAATCGACGGAATTACACTTCTCAACGAGAAATTCTAATCATTTAAATTTTTAAATATAGGCGGAGCGAATCCACTCCGCCTATATCTTGCTTTTATAAATCATTCAGCTTTAAACCCGATATGAATAGTTTTCTCCATTCCTATGGGGTATAAAGCTGAATTATATTTTTTCGGAGGTGCGTTTTGGAAAATAAAATTGCTTTGGAATGTATAAACATAACCAAAACATTTGGCAGTGTCTATGCAAATAAAGACTGCAATCTCGATGTTCATCAGGGTGAAATCCTTGCAATACTCGGTGAAAACGGCAGCGGTAAAACCACACTTATGAATATGGTTGCCGGAATATATTATCCTGATTCGGGTAGCATTTTTGTGAACGGCGAGGAAGCAGTTATCCGTTCGCCGAAGGATGCGTTTCGCTATAAAATTGGTATGATACATCAACATTTTAAACTCGTAGATGTATTTACCGCAAGTGAAAATATTGTACTTGGTGTCGATGAAAAAAGCAGGTATAAGCTTTCTGATGTAAACCGCAAGGTGGCTGAGATAACCCAGCGCTACGGGTTTATTATGGATCCGCAAAAGAAAGTACATGATATGTCTGTGTCTGAAAAACAGACTGTTGAGATACTGAAAGTGCTTTACCGCGGAGCGGACATACTCATTCTTGACGAGCCTACCGCTGTTCTTACTCCTCAGGAAATTGAAAAGCTTTTTGATGTTCTTCGCCGTATGCGTGAGGACGGAAAATCTATAATTATCATCACGCATAAAATGCACGAGGTTTTGAGCATTTCCGATCGTGTTGCCGTGCTTCGTAAGGGTGAACATATCGCAACGGTAAAAACTGCTGAAACCAATGAAGCAGAACTGACTGAGCTTATGATGGGTCAGAAGGTTGACCTTAATATTCACAGAAGCGAACCGAAAAATTGTATTGACAGACTTACTGTTTCGCATATTTCATCAACAAATGATGAAGGCAGAAAGGTACTTGATGATATCTCGTTTACTGCCCGTTCGGGTGAGATACTCGGTATTGCCGGTATAGCAGGCAGCGGTCAGCGCGAGCTTTTGGAATCCATTGCGGGTCTGTACCATCTTGATGGCGGCGAAATAACTTATATCAACCCCGAGACTGACGAAACAGAAAATTTGAGAGATAAATCTCCTATACAGATCAGAGATCTCGGTGTTCGTCTTTCATTCGTTCCTGAAGACCGCCTTGGCATGGGTCTTGTCGGCAATATGGATATCATTGATAATATGATGCTTCGTAGTTACAGTAAGGGCAAATCGATGTTTCTTCATCGCAAGGAGCCTAAAGACCTGGCCCTCCGTATTATTGAAGACCTTAAGGTCGTTACTCCAGGCGCTACAACACCGGTACGCCAGCTTTCCGGCGGTAATGTTCAGAAAATACTTGTCGGTCGTGAAATAGCCGCCGCACCGTCTGTATTTATGGCGGCTTACCCTGTACGAGGACTTGATATTAATGCCTCCTACACTATCTACAATCTTTTAAATCAGCAAAAAGAAAACGGTGTTGCTGTTATATTCGTAGGCGAAGACCTTGATGTACTTATTGAGCTTTGTGACAGAATACTTGTTATCAACTCAGGTAAGGTGACCGGTGTAGTTGACGGCAGAAGCGCAACAAAAGAGGAAATAGGTTTTCTTATGACAAAATCTACATCTGTCAATGAAGACAGCGATATTTCAAAGGAGGTGCAATAATGGCAAAAGTTAATCACACTCCTCTTTTCCGTATTGTTAAACGCGGACGAGGTCCGATAAAATGGTATCTCGGAATCGTTGTAAGGGCAATTGCTATTATTTCAGCTCTTGTAGTATCCGGAGTTGTTATAATGTTTCTCACGAAAGAAAACCCGATTGAAATATATGCCTCTATGATAAACGGCGTATTCGGCTCACCGAGACGAATATGGAATCTTTTGCAGGGCATGGCAATACTTCTGTGCGTTGCGCTTGCGGTAACACCTGCATTTAAGATGCGATTTTGGAACATCGGCGCTGAAGGTCAGGTGCTTGTCGGCGGTCTGGCCACAGTAATGGTCATGATGTTCCTGGGAGAACATCTCCCCTTGTGGCTTTTACTTATAGTAATGGTTGCAGCAAGTATTATTGCAGGTATGATATGGGCAGTAATTCCCGCAATATTCAAAGCGTTATGGAATACAAATGAAACGCTTTTTACACTTATGATGAATTATGTTGCTATTCAGCTTGTATCATATTTCCTCAAAGTATTTGTAAAAGACGGCTCCGGCGTTTTAACACCTATGCCGGAATATGGATTCCCGATTATCGGCGGACAAGCTTATCTGTTAAACATAATCGTTGTTGCAGTTATTACAATAATAGTTTATATATATCTTAAATACAGCAAACATGGATATGAGATATCTGTTGTAGGTGAAAGTGAAAACACCGCAAAGTATGTAGGTATAAATGTTAAGAAGGTTATTATTAGAACTCTCATGGTATCCGGTGCAATTTGCGGTATTGCAGGACTTTTGCTTGTTGGCGGCACAAATCACACTATCAACACAGATACAGCCGGCGGCAGAGGCTTCACCGCAATTATGGTTTCGTGGCTCGGCAAGTTTAATCCGATCTTTATGGTATTTACCACTTTCCTGATCGTATTCCTACAAAAAGGTTCACAGCAGGTATCTACCGATTTCCGTCTG
The DNA here is from genome assembly GCA_017390825.1 of Clostridia bacterium. Next base: position 1,449 of record JAFPAK010000099.1, on the reverse strand, counting down.
CCAAGTGCCATCTCGGATATCGTTACCGGAATTATTTTGCTATTTATAATCGGTTGTGAATTCTTCCTTCAATATAAAATCGTTATGCGTAACAGCGGAAAGGAGAATGACTGATGTTAGCTTTTCTTGTCAGTGCTATTCGTCTTGGTATGACCTTCCTTTTGGGCTCTACCGGAGAAACCATTACTGAAAAGTCGGGACACCTAAACCTTGGTCTTCCGGGTGTAATGTGTGTCGGTGCCTCCTGTGGCTGTTATGCTGAATATGTATATTTCAGCATTGTTAAGTCAAATATCAATCCTTTTTTAGCGGTTTTGATCCCTATCTTAGCAACCTTTTTAGGTGGCGCATTTATGGGACTTATATTCAGCTTCCTTACCGTAACGCTTCGCACCAATCAGAACGTTACCGGTCTTGCCATAACTACACTGGGTATTGGCATTTCTGATTATATGATCGATTGCGCAAGCACCATCTTCAGCAAGGGCAGTAAATACTTCACCGCTTCCCTTCCTTTTGCAGATGACCTCGGTTGGTTTGGTGAACTGTTTCTATCACACGGCGTATTCGTGTATCTGGCAATTATAATCGCAATTGTTACCTCCTATGTTATGTCAAAAACTAAGGTAGGGCTCCATCTTCGTGCGGTGGGCGAAAATCCTGCTACTGCTGATGCCGCAGGTATAAATGTATCACTATACCGTTATTCGGCAACGTGCATTGGATGCGGTATTGCCGGTCTCGGTGGTCTTTCCTTTGTTATGGACTACCTCCACGGAAATTGGGAATATTGTATTGATGATATCGGTTGGCTTGCTATCGCACTCGTTATCTTTACGGTGTGGAAACCGAATGTCGCGATACTTGGCTCTGTGATCTTCGGCGCTTTATATATTGCAAGCAGCTACATTGTTGGTGTAAGCTTTGCAGGCAAAGAGTTGTTTAAGATGCTTCCGTATATAGTTACTATCATTGTTCTTGTATTTACAAGTATAAGAAGTAAAAAGGAAAATCAGCCTCCGGCATCTCTCGGTCTTTCATATTTCCGTGAGGAACGGTAACTGTTGACTTAAAATCCGACTTCAAAATTGAAGTCGGATTTTTTCAACCTTTTTTGAAAAATCTACACTATATATTTGAACTGCAAAGGAGGAAAAAGAATGGATAAGCAGACCGCCGATAAAATAATACTCGAATACATAGACAAATTTTACGGCTTTTCACTTAAAAAGACTTGTAATATTGATAAAGCTGAGGAGTTGGCTGCCAAAATCACCTTTGAATGTTATTCTTCTTTATTAAAATCTGACAGGATACATAACATTAACGGATATCTATAATGCATTGCCCGGTAATGGCGGAATTGCCATGGATGCCACATGCGTGAATATTGCGGCGACCGACATTGACGGGATTGTTTCTTTTGTAAAGGAGAATCCTGTTGACTAC
>JAFPAK010000098.1 GCA_017390825.1 Clostridia bacterium | reverse complement strand
GTATCTGCAACATAATACAATCAGAAGCTCTTGCTAATTATTTTGATATTAAGCAAGCAGTAGCAAGACTCGAAAGTGAAGGTAACATAAAAATCGATGATCAGGGTTGTTATATTCTAACTGAAAGCGGCAGATTTGTTGCAAAAGAGCTCAATACTCAACTACCGTATACCGTTCGTAGAAACGCTTTGCGTCGCGCAAAGAGCGTTATAATGAAAAAGCGTAATCTAAAAGACAATTCAGTTGACATAACATCAGTTGAAGGCGGATATAATGTTGCCATCACAATGAATGAAGGCGGCAAGATGATAATGTCGCTAACCATTCGGGTTCACTCACTTGATGATGCAGAATGTGTAAAAGAGAATTTTCTTGAAAATCCTTCGGCGATCTATTCAAACAGTATCAATATCCTATACGGACTCGACAGAAAATCAGACGATGAAGAGGAATAATAATGGCAGTACATATTGGCAATAGTTGGGATCAACTTTTGAAGCCGCAATTTGAAAGTGAATACTACTTAAATCTCCGTGAATTTCTAAAAAAAGAATATTCTACTCACCGTGTGTTCCCTCCGATGCAGGATATTTTCAACGCATTGAAATATACAGACTATAATGATGTTAAGGCTGTTATTCTGGGACAGGATCCGTATCATGGGCTCGGTCAGGCACATGGGTTGTGTTTTTCTGTTCAGGACGGTATTAAACCGCCTCCCTCGCTAATTAATATTTATAAAGAGCAACACAGCGACCTGGGTATAGACCAACCGATATCAAACGGTAATCTCACAAAATGGGCTGAAAACGGAGTTTTGCTGCTCAATACTGTTCTGACTGTTTGCGAGGGAATGGCAAACTCACACCGCAAGCAAGGTTGGGAACAGCTTACCGATGAAATAATACGGCTCTTGAATGAACGCAAAGAACCGATAGTGTTTCTGCTTTGGGGATCTCCTGCAAGAGCAAAAAAATCACTTATTACAAACAGCCATCATTTAATACTTGAAGCGGCACATCCCAGTCCTCTATCGGCGTACAACGGTTTTTTTGGATGTCGCCATTTTTCAAAAGCGAACAATTATTTAATTTCTAACGGCATGCAGCCTATTGATTGGCAATTATAAATCCGGAAAGGTTTTGTTATGGAATATATTTTTTCTATTCTTTACGGCATTATTGAGGGAATAACCGAATGGCTGCCGGTAAGCAGCACCGGACATTTGATTTTGTTTGAAAAATTCTTTCAGATCTCACCCTCCGAGTCATTTATGGAAATGTTCCGAGTTGTAGTCCAGCTTGGAGCGATAATGGCAGTTGTGATACTATATTGGAGCAAACTGTGGCCATTTCATAGGAAACGCTCCGATATACATTGGTGGAAAACTAAAATAGACAGTCCTGTTTTCGGTGGTCTTCAAAGCTTTGCAGATAAATATGTGGATATGCCGAAAATCATACTTTGGCTTAAAATACTTGTTGCATGTTTGCCTGCTGCGCTTATCGGTCTTATTTTTGACGACAAGCTTGATGCCGCTTTTTATAACTTCCCTACTGTCTCGTTGATGCTCATCATATACGGTATATTATTTATCGTAGTCGAAAACAGAAATGCAAAGCGCAATATTGCAAAAACAAAAAATCTATCTGTACTCACATACAAGACTGCTGTTATAATCGGAATATTTCAACTGCTTGCTTTGATCCCCGGTACATCGCGTTCAGGTGCTACTATACTCGGTGCAATACTCATTGGCTGTTCAAGAGAGGTTGCGGCAGAGTTCTCCTTCTTCCTAGCAATCCCCGTAATGTTCGGTGCGAGTCTTTTGAAATGCGTAAAGTTCGCTGCTGAAGTCGGCAGCGGTGAGGTTATGATAGGTACAAACGAAATACTTATACTCATAATCGGTATCGTGGTCTCATTTATCGTTTCTGTTTTTGCAATCAAATTCCTTGTTGGATATATAAAGAAAAATGACTTTAAATTTTTCGGCTACTACCGCATAGTACTCGGTGCAATATTGTTGATCTATATTGCGTTTGCCGGTGTTTAAATCAAAAAGCTCACTTCGGTTTGAAGTGAGCTTTTAAATTCTCTATTTTGACTTAAGACGGTCTATTGCCCCTTTTTCAAGACGGGATACC
>JAFPAK010000097.1 GCA_017390825.1 Clostridia bacterium | reverse complement strand
GATAAGTTCAAGAATTGCACCCGCAATTTCATCCTCTGTTACAAGTGCGATATCATCAACATATTTGTTTATCAGTTCAAAGGTGTGTTCACCGGGTTGTTTAACGGCAATACCGTCTGCGATTGTGGAAACGGAATCAAGGCACTCAATATTCCCGCTTTTGAGTGAATTGAACATACTCGGTGCGCCTGCCGCCTGAACGCCGTAGACCTTGATTGAGGGCCTGATTGATTTTAGTGCATAAGCAACACCCGAAATAAGACCGCCGCCGCCAATCGGAACGATAACCGCATCAACGTCGTCAAGGTCGCTTGCAATTTCAAGACCGATCGTGCCCTGACCTGCAATAACAGCTTCGTCATCAAACGGATGAACAAAGGTATAACCCATTTCATCTTTCATCTGAAGTGCCTTTGCATAAGCGTCGTCATAGCAACCGTTGACAAGGCAAATATCTGCACCGTAGCTCTTTGTTGCCTCAATCTTTGAAATCGGTGCGCTGTCGGGCAGGCAAATCAGCGACTTGATTCCGTGCTTTGATGCCGCAAGAGCAACTCCCTGGGCGTGATTTCCTGCCGAACACGCTATAACGCCTCTTGCTTTTTCCTCATCGGAAAGTGTAGCGATTTTATAGCCCGAGCCTCGTAGCTTGAATGAGCCTGTTTTTTGTAGGTTTTCAGGCTTCAGATACAGTTCGCAATCTACGGCAATTCCGTTTGAGGGAACAACCTTTGTTGCCCTTATAATTTCCTTGAGCACCACCTGTGCTTCGAATATCTTGTCAAGCGTCAACATTTCACTACACTCCAATCTTGATAAAATAAAAACAAAAAATCCCGTCTCTTAACTAAAAATAGTAAAGAGACAGGATTTCTAATACAAAATAATTAAAAATCTTGCGGTACCACTCTTCTTGCCGCCCAAAAAGGCGACCACTCACTGCGACCAACATCGCGCCCTGCTGTAACGGTCAGGCTCCGTCCTCCCTATGTATCAAAAGATTGGTTCGGGTAGGCTGCTCAGAGGAGAGCTCGCAAATAAGACCTTCCGTTGACTCGCACCATCCGTCAACTCTCTGAAGCAGGTACAAACCGCTTATTCCTCATCATAGCTTTTATGGTAGTTACACTACAAAAACACGACTAACATCGCTCCCCGCTGTAACGGTCGGGCTCCGTCTGCCTTACTCAAAAATTTTTTCAGGCTCGCCGCTCTGAGGTGATTTAGCCTTGATAAATCCGTCCGCCGATTCACACCAACCATCGGCTCTCTGATGCGGGATTAATCTGCCGCTCCTCGTCATTGCGTTTGTTGAGTTATTAAATTGTTGTCATTATAGCACCGTGAAAATTTGCCGTCAATTGCGAATTTTCACAAAAAATTATTCGCTTTATCGATTTAAAGTTTTGCACTTTTAACAAAGTGAAATCATGCATTATTTTATAAAATATTTTAACAAAAATTTTTCTTTCATTGAAACTTGACACCTCTGAAAAAACTGTTATAAAATATTTTTTGGATTTCAGGAAAAATTCATTCAACTTCGCTCCATATATAAGTGAGGGGTAATTTTTCTCTGAAACAAACCGATGTTTTTTACGAAAAATAAAAATTTTCAAAATTCAGGAAAAATTTAATTGATTTCACTCCATATATAAGTGAAGGGGTGAAATATTCTCCGAAACGTGGTGATTGATTATGGCTGATACCGCTAAAAACAGTTTTATCGTTCTGCTTCCGAATCAGATAATAACGATTCCGCAGGACAGCAATCTTGCTTGGCTTCCGCTTTTCTATGCATTGCCGAAAGAATTGGTTTCAAAACGCAAGCAGTATCTTGAAATTCCGAGAAGTCCGTATGATGTTCTCCGCACAGACAAATATGATAATCTCATCAATGACGATGCGTTTCTCGAACTTGTCTGGGATTGTTATGCTTGGTCTGTGTGGCAGTTTATTCAAGTTCCTCGCAGTAATGGTTACGGTGATATTCCAGGAAAGTGGACAAGCTATTCGGGTGACTTCCCCCTGTGGCGTTTGTGTTATGCAATCCAAAATCATTTTCGCAATAAATTTGAAACGGAAATGGAATGGAGCTTTCAAAAACTGTTTACGATGCCGCAGGGCATGGAAATTCCGTGGCTTACATATCAGCAGTTCAGTAACCTTATCGGTAATCTCACGGATATGATTGTTGAGGAACAGAACTGGCAACCGATGATTGATGAAGTGTGGAAAAACCGTCAGATGGATGATTACAGCGAACGAAAAAGCACAAACAAAAGAGATTTCGTCAACAAATGGTATTGCTCGTGGAACGATAACAAAAAGCCTATCTTTCTTGATGAAGCAATCAAGTCAGACGAAGAAATCAGCGAAGAATTGCTGATTCATTTGCCTGCACCACGTGAGGATTTTGAAACAAAAATCCTTGCAAAAGAAAAAGTCGATACGTTCACATCGGCACTTGACAAAAAGGACAAACAAATTTTGCAGATGCGTATGGACGGATGCACGCTTGAACAGATTGCGGCATTTTTCGGCTACAAAACACCGAGTGCAATTTATAAACGCATTCAAAAATTAGCAACAGCCTACGAACAATTTGTTACTATGCAGTACGGAGAATTTCTCGACACCCACTCAAAAAAATCTAAGAAAACTGAAAAAGCAGACAAAGACAGTCACGATTGATTTCGTGGCTGTTTTTTGATGCCCGAAAGGAGGATTTCAGAAATGAGACGATAGAAAAGTTTCAGACTCACCGCACCGTATTCGGAAGAACGCAGAAACAGTTTATACTGTTTTATTTGATCATTTCAACAAATGCTTTTGCAGCATAGGAAAGCGGTGCGTTCTTTAAATATGCACAGCCGATACTCCTTTTGGGCAGTGGCGGGTTGACAGACAGTCTTTGTACGATGCCTTTTTCCAATTCAACTTTGGCAAACTGTTCAATAACACACGAAACACCGAGATGAATGGAAGCAAAACGAATCAGTAAATCGTGCACCGCTACTTCAATCTGTGGATTCAATGCTATGTTTTTTTCTTTGAAATTCTTATCAAGAAAACGACGTGATGATGAATGTTTTTCAAGAAGAATAAGAGGTAATTCTGCCACTTCCTCCCAGGAATAGGACTCTTTTGTTTCGAAATCGGGACCACAGACAAATACATCGTCTATTTCGAGGCAAGGCTCGATTATAAGCTCATCATCTGATAAAGGCATATTTACAAATGCAAGATCTGCTTTTCCTTCTTTTACAAGGTTGAGCATCTGAGAAGAATAAGAGTTTGCCATTTCAATTCTTATCTCGGGATAGGTGGCGTGATAATCTTCAAGATATTTCAACAGAAAGTGTGTTGTTATTGTATCACCGGCGGCAATTTTTAATTCACCTGATTCAAGATGCCGAAGCTTTTCCAATTGCTTTTCACCTTGATCTATAGAGTTGATTGCGTTTTCCACCTTTAAAAACAGTATTTTACCTTCATTAGTAAGGGTTATTCCTCTTCTTGTTCTGACAAAAAGCTGAACATTAAGATCACTTTCAAGCTGATGAATGCACTGTGAAATGGCAGACTGAGAAATATATAAATGCTGAGCAGCAGTTGAAAATGATTGAAAACGTGCTGTTTCATAAAAAATCCGATAATAATCAAGTTTGGTTTTCATATAAGTTCTCCTTATAACTGTTGTAAGAATTATCTGTTTTACTTATGCTGTTGATTGGATTATAATACAGTCAGACAAACAAGTCAATAATTGGGAGGAATAATTATGAGCAGAGTTTATGGAACAGTTTCAATGGGACTTCGTGCTCCGATTATCCGTCAGGGAGATGACCTTGTGGAAATCGTAACCGGTTCTGTTGTTGAAGCAATGAATGTTGAGGGACTTGTTCCGAGAGATCGGGATGTAGTTTGTATGACGGAAGCCATCGTGGCACGTGCACAAGGGAACTATGCAAGCGTGGATAACATCGCAACCGATGTCCGCAATAAGTTCGGCGGCGAAACCGTAGGTGTTATTTTCCCGATTCTGAGCCGAAACCGTTTTGCAATCTGCTTGCGCGGTATTGCTAAAGGTTGCAAAAAGGTTGTGCTGATGTTGAGTTACCCGTCTGATGAAGTGGGAAACCATCTTGTGGATTTGGATAAGCTGGATGAAAAAGGCATAAATCCTTATACGGATGTTTTATCTGAAGCACAGTGGCGTGAGTTATTCGGTTATCCTAAGCATACTTTTACAGGTGTTGATTATGTAGATTATTATTCAAATCTCATCCGTGAATCCGGAGCAGAAGTTGAGGTCGTCTTTGCCAATGACTGCCGTTCTGTTTTAAAATATACAAAAAATGTACTTAACTGCGATATTCATACCCGTGCTCGAACAAAACGTCTTTTAAAGGCAGCGGGTGCTGAAAAAGTATACGGTCTTGATGAAATTATGGCTGAATCTGTTGAAGGAAGCGGATTTAATGCCCGTTACGGTCTGTTAGGTTCAAACAAATCAAGCGAAGATACGGTAAAGCTGTTCCCGAGAGAAGAATGTCAGAAAACGGTAGAGGATATTCAATCAAGATTGCTTGAAATTACGGGAAAGCATATTGAAGTTATGGTTTACGGTGACGGTGCATTCAAAGATCCCGTAGGTAAAATATGGGAACTTGCTGACCCTGTCGTATCTCCTGCATATACTCCCGGTCTGGAAGGAACACCAAATGAATTAAAGCTGAAATATCTTGCTGATAACGATTTTTCGGCTCTTTCGGGAGAAGCATTACAAGAAGCAATCAAAGAGAAAATTATGCAGAAAGACGGTTCCTCTCTTGTCGGCAACATGGTTTCTCAGGGAACAACGCCCCGTCGTCTGACCGATCTTATCGGTTCGCTGTGCGACCTGACTTCGGGTTCGGGCGACAAGGGAACACCTATCGTATATATCCAGGGTTATTTTGATAATTACACCAACGAATAAGCAAGGAGAGGCTTGTATGGAAAAAATAATTCGTCCGGAAAGTATGGAGAGAATTACTACTCCGGAGCTTGCACAAAAATTTATTGAAGAACAGATTGAGGAAATCCGCACTCATGTAGGAGACGGCAAAGTATTGCTGGCACTTTCAGGCGGAGTTGACTCAAGCGTTGTTGCGGCACTTCTTATCAAAGCTATAGGGAAACAGCTTGTTTGCGTTCACGTCAATCACGGCTTGATGCGTAAGGGTGAAAGCGAACAAGTTATCGATGTTTTCGGCAAGGAATTGGATGCCAACCTTATTTATGTTGATGCTGCAGACCGTTTTCTGAATTTGCTTGACGGTGTAGCTGACCCTGAAAGGAAGCGTAAAATCATCGGCGGTGAATTCATCAAAGTGTTTGACGAAGAAGCTGCAAAGCTTGAAGGAATCGGGTATCTGGCACAAGGTACTATTTATCCCGATATACTTGAATCCGACGGCGTGAAGGCTCACCACAACGTGGGCGGTTTGCCTGAAGGAATGGAATTTAAGCTTGTCGAACCCGTTAAGCTTCTGTTTAAAGACGAGGTTCGTGTTGTTGGAGAAGCATTAGGGCTTCCTCACGGTATGGTTTACCGCCAGCCGTTTCCCGGTCCCGGTCTGGGTGTTCGTTGTCTCGGAGCCATTACCCGTGACCGTTTGCACGCTTTGAGAGAAGCGGATGCTATACTTCGTGATGAGTTTGACAAAAACGGTCTTGCAGAAAAAGTATGGCAATATTTTGTTGCGGTACCCGATTTCAAAAGTGTCGGAGTAAGAAACGGCAAACGTTATGAGGGTTGGGCGGCGATTATCCGTGCAGTAAATACAACCGATGCAATGACGGCAACCGTTGAGGATATTCCGCATTCGCTTATTCATCATATAACAGAACGCATTACACACGAGGTGGAAGGTATTAACCGTGTTCTTGTAGATTATACACCAAAGCCTGTGGGAACAATAGAATTCGAGTAAGGTCACAACGTAGAATGCGAGATGAAATTATATGGCAAAGAGAACAGATATTAAAAAAGTTTTGATTATAGGCTCAGGTCCTATAGTTATCGGGCAGGCTGCAGAGTTTGACTATGCAGGCACTCAGGCTTGTCTTGCTCTTAAAGAAGAGGGTTACGAGGTTGTGCTTGTCAACTCTAACCCTGCAACAATTATGACAGATACCATTATCGCCGATAAGGTTTATATGGAGCCTCTCACTCTCGAATATGTGGCAAAAATTATCCGTCATGAGCGTCCCGATGCAATCATTCCGGGCATCGGCGGTCAGACAGGTCTTAATCTTGCTATGCAGCTTGAGAAAAAAGGTATTCTCAAAGAATGTGAGGTTAAGCTTCTCGGCACATCAAGTGCTTCAATTGAACGTGCAGAGGACCGTGAATTGTTTAAAGAACTTTGCGAATCTATCGGTGAACCCGTTATTCCTTCAGAAATCACTTATTCATTAGAAGAAGCAAAAGCCGCTGCAGAACGGATAGGTTATCCGGTTGTTGTCCGTCCTGCATTTACTCTCGGCGGTACAGGCGGCGGTTTCGCTAACAATGAAGAGGAACTCGTTGAAATCGGTACAAACGCATTCAAATTATCTCCCGTTCATCAGGCTCTTATTGAAAAGTCCGTTAAGGGTTATAAGGAAATTGAGTTTGAGGTTATGCGTGATTCCAATGACCACGCAATCACCATCTGCGGTATGGAAAACATTGATCCCGTTGGCGTTCATACAGGTGACTCCTGCGTTGTGGCACCTATTATGACGCTCAGTAAAGAAGACGAGAAAATGCTAAACGATTCTGCAATCAAGCTTATCAAGGAACTTAAAATCGAAGGCGGCTGTAATGTTCAGTTTGCTCTTAATCCTCACAGCTCTGAATATTATCTTATCGAGGTTAATCCCAGAGTTTCCCGTTCATCGGCTCTTGCTTCAAAGGCATCGGGTTATCCTATTGCACGTGTTACTGCAAAGATTGCCGTGGGAATGGCTCTTGAAGATATTCAGATTGCTAACACTAATGCTGCTTTCGAGCCCAAGCTTGACTATGTTATCGCTAAATTACCCCGTTTTCCGTTCGATAAATTTGCATCTGCTACCAATAAACTCGGTACTCAGATGAAAGCTACCGGCGAGGTTATGGGTATCGGTTCAAACCTTGAAGAAGCACTTCTCAAAGGAGTCCGCTCTCTTGAAATCGGTGCTGATCATATGTACCTTTCAAAATTCGACAATATGAGTGTTGAGGAACTTCTTGATTATATTTCGGAGTTCCGTTCTGATAATATCTTCGCTATTGCAGAGCTTATCTATCACGGTGTTTCTGTTGAAAAAATTCACGAAATCACTATGATTACACCTTTTTTCCTTGAATCGATCAAAAACATTATTGATATGGAAGAAAAGCTTCGTGAAAATAAAAATGCAGATACTCTTGCTCAAGCAAAGAAGATGGGCTTCGGTGATAAATACATTGCAAAACTTTGGAACTGCAACGAGCTTGATATTTACAATATGCGTAAAGAATCAGGTCTTTTTCCTGCGTTCAGGATGGTTGACACTTGCCACACAAGTGCATACATTCCTTATTTCTATTCTTCATACACAGGCGAGAATGCTTCCCGTCTGACAGATAAGAAAAAGATTATCGTTCTCGGTGCAGGACCAATCCGTATCGGTCAGGGCGTTGAATTTGACTATTCAACTGTTCACGCAGTTATGACAATTAAAAATGCAGGTTATGAGGCTATTATTATAAACAATAACCCCGAAACTGTTTCAACAGACTACACAACTGCTGACAAACTCTATTTTGAGCCACTCACTCCCGAAGATGTTATGAATATTGTTGAGTTTGAAAAGCCTGAAGGGGTTATCGCTTCTCTCGGCGGTCAGACTGCTATTAATCTTGCTCAGCCGCTTCACGACCGTGGTGTTAAAATTATCGGTACTGACTGCACTGCAATTGACAGGGCAGAGGACCGTAACGCATTCGAAAATCTTCTTAATGAGCTTAATATTCCACGTGCAAAGGGTAAAGCCGTTACAAATCTTGAAGACGGTATCACCGCTGCGGCAGAAATCGGTTATCCCGTTCTTGTTCGTCCTTCATTCGTTCTCGGCGGACGTGCTATGCAGATTGTTGCTAATGAAGAACAGCTCCGTCATTATCTCAGAACAGCCGTTGAAATTGATGAAGATAAGCCCGTTCTTGTTGATAAATACATTTACGGCAAAGAGGTTGAGGTTGACGCTATCTGCGACGGCAGAGATGTATTCGTTCCCGGTATTATGGAGCTTGTTGAAAAAACAGGTATTCACTCCGGTGACTCAATCAGCGTTTACCCCTCATTCAGTATTTCAAATAGGGTTAAAGGCATAATACTTCAGTATGCTAAAAAGCTTGGTCTCGGAATCGGAATTGTCGGTCTTTTCAACATTCAGTTCATTGTTGACGAAAACGACAATGTTTATATCATCGAGGTTAATCCCCGTTCATCAAGAACGGTTCCTTTCCTTTCAAAAGCAACAGGCTACTCTCTTGCAGATATTGCAACAGAGGTTATTATGGGCAAGAGCCTTAAAGAGCAGGGTATATTTGATATTTATCCCGACGAAAAGAAACGTTGGTATGTAAAGGTTCCCGTATTCTCATTTAACAAAATTCGCGGACTTGATGCTTACCTTTCACCTGAAATGAAATCAACCGGTGAAGCAATCGGCTATGATGATAAATTAAACAGAGCTCTTTATAAAGCTCTTCAGGCATCGGGTATGCACCTTCAGAACTATGGTACAGTTTTCGTAACTGTTGCAGACAGGGATAAAGAAGATGCTCTGCCTCTTATCCGCCGTTTCTATAAGCTCGGGTTCAATATCCAGGCAACTGCCGGTACCGCAAAATTCCTTAAAGAAAACGGAATCAGAACTCATGTTCTCGGTAAAATCAGTGAAGGCAGCAACGAAGTTCCCGAAGCTCTCCGTCAAGGTCATATTGCTTATATAATCAACACAAAAGATATCAGCACCACCAACGAAAATAATGACGGTCATCAGATTCGTTTCCTCGCAACCGAAAATAACGTTACGATATTTACGGCACTTGATACCGTAAATGTTCTTCTTGATGTTCTGGAGGAAACAACACTGACCATTTCTACTATTGACGCCTGATTTAGCTATGACAGAGTCAAACTCTGATCTTGTAAATTTGCAGATTATCAGAACTGAAGAAAGAGGTATTAAAAATGGAAAATTTAAAGCTGTTATACACAGGTAAAACAAAAAATGTTTACGAGCTCCCTAACGGTAACTGTTTGTTGCTTTTTAAAGATGATTGCACCGGCAAGGACGGTGTATTTGATCCCGGTGAAAATTCCGTTGGCCTTACCATTGAAGGTGTCGGTGATGTAAATCTTCGTATGTCTGTTTATTTCTTCGAGAAGATAAACGAGGCAGGAATCCGCACACATTACGTTTCCGCAAATCTTGACGATACCACAATGGAAGTCCTTCCTGCCAAGGTGTTTGGTAAGGGTTTGGAGGTTATTTGCCGTTATAAAGCGGTCGGTTCCTTCTTCCGTCGTTATTCGGATTATTGTACCGAAGGACAAGATCTTCCCGCTTATGTTGAAACTACTTTTAAGAACGACGCTAAAGGCGATCCTCTTGTTACCAAAGACGGTCTTGTAGACTTAGGCGTTATGACTGCAGAGCAGTATGATTCTCTTAAGGCACAGACACAGGCTATTACAAAGATTGTTGCCGATGATTTGAAATCCAAGGGTCTTGAACTCTACGACATCAAGTTTGAATTCGGGTATGATGCGGACGGCAACGTAATGCTGATTGACGAAATCGCATCAGGTAATATGCGTGTTTACAAAGACGGCGAGTATGTTGATCCTATGACCCTGAACAAGCTGTTCTTTGCATAATAGTCTTAAACGCAGGGGAAGGTCGATTGGTTTCCTCTGCGTTATTTTTTTAATGAAAGGAACTGTTTTTTATGATAAGAATCGGAATATACGGATACGGAAATCTCGCAAAAGGAGTTGAACTTGCAGTAAATGCAGCAAGTGATATGGAACTTGTTGCAATATTTACACGTCGAAACCCCGAAGCAATTAAAACAAATTCTGTAATGGTTCCGGCGATAAACACCGATTATGTTATGGAGTGGACAGACAAGATCGATGTTATGATTATATGCGGTGGCAGTGCTACCGATTTGCCCCGTCAAACGCCGGAACTTGCAAAATATTTTAACGTTGTTGATAGCTTTGATACACATGCTAAAATACCGGAGCATTTTGAAAATGTGAATCAAACGGCAATGGTTTCGGGAAAGGTTGCTGTTATATCTGTCGGATGGGATCCCGGAATGTTTTCTGTCAACAGAATGTATTCCTCCGCTGTTTTACCGAACGGAAAGGACTATACTTTTTGGGGAAAAGGTGTAAGTCAAGGTCATTCCGATGCTATCAGAAGAATCCCGGGTGTCCTTGATGCGAAGCAATATACCATTCCTGTTGAATCGGCTTTGGAAGCAGTACGAAGCGGTAAAACGCCGGAGTTAACCACAAGGGAGAAACATATAAGAGAATGCTTTGTTGTCGCTGAGGAAGGTGCGGATTCAGCAAAAATAGAGAATGAGATCGTGACAATGCCGAACTATTTTGCAGACTACGATACCACGGTTCATTTTATAACAGAGGAAGAGATGAAATCGGAGCACAGCGGTATACCTCACGGTGGCTTTGTTATCAGAAGCGGAAAAACAGGTTCAAACGGTGGGCATCAGCATATTATCGAGTATAGTCTGAAACTTGATTCAAATCCGGAGTTTACTGCATCGGTACTTACAGCCTATGCAAGAGCTGCATGGAGACTTTACGAAAAAGGTGAAAAAGGTTGTATGACAGCATTTGATATTGCACCCAAATATCTAAGCGAAAAAAGTTCTGCGGAATTAATCAGAACAATGCTGTGATACCGCATAAATAATCGGTGATTGAAAATGACAAAATATATATTTGTAACCGGAGGCGTTGTGTCCGGTCTCGGTAAGGGAATCACAGCCGCCTCTTTGGGAAGATTACTAAAATCACGAGGACTGAAGGTTGCCGCACAAAAGCTTGACCCGTATATAAATGTTGACCCCGGAACCATGAGTCCGTATCAGCATGGAGAGGTATATGTTACCGAAGACGGCGCGGAAACCGACCTTGATCTCGGTCATTACGAACGTTTTATTGACGAAAACCTTAATAAATACTCCAACCTGACTACCGGTAAGGTTTATTGGAACGTGTTAAATAAAGAACGGCGTGGTGAATATCTCGGTTCTACAGTGCAGGTAATTCCGCATATCACAAACGAAATCAAAGAATTTGTTTACAGGGTGGGCAAGAAAACCGGTGCCGATGTGGTTATTACTGAAATCGGAGGTACTATTGGTGATATCGAGTCTCAGCCTTTCATTGAAGCAGTTCGACAGATTTCGCTTGAAGTTGGCAGAGAAAACAGTCTTTTTATCCACGTAACTTTGGTTCCGTTTCTGAGAGGCTCGGATGAACACAAATCAAAGCCTACTCAGCATTCGGTTAAGGAACTGCAAGGGATGGGTATTAACCCGGACATTGTAGTACTTCGTTGCGATGAACCTCCGGAAGAATCTGTATTTAAGAAAATCTCGATGTTCTGCAACGTGAAGTCGGACTGTGTTATTGAAAATATTACTTTACCTAATCTTTATGAAGCACCGTTGATGTTGGAAAAATCAAATTTTTCTTCGGTTGTTTGCCGAGAACTCGGTATTGATGCACCGAAGCCTGATCTTACTGAATGGACTGCAATGGTTGAGCGTATCAAAACAAGAGAGCATTATGTGGATATCGGTCTTGTTGGTAAATATGTTGGACTTCACGATGCATACCTATCGGTGGCAGAAGCACTTCGCCACGCGGGGTATTACCATAACACGCACATTCGTATTCATTGGATTGATTCTGAGGAAATTACAGCAGAAAATGCGGAAGAAAAGCTCGCAGGCATCGACGGTATTCTTGTTCCGGGCGGTTTCGGCAGCCGTGGCATTGAAGGTATGATACTTGCTGCAAAATTCGCAAGAGAAAATGAAATTCCTTATTTCGGTATCTGTCTCGGTATGCAGATTGCTGTTATAGAGTATGCAAGAAATGTTCTTGACATTAAAGATGCAAATTCCGGTGAATTTGATGAGTTGTGCAAACACAAGGTAATCGACTTTATGCCGGGTCAGAGCGATAATATTGATAAAGGCGGTACACTCCGACTCGGAGCATATCCTTGTAACATTAAATCCGGAACAACAATGGAACGTTGTTACGGTACATTGAATATAAGTGAACGGCACAGACACCGATATGAATTTAATAACGAGTACCGTGGAACTTTTGAAAAAGCAGGACTGACTCTCAGCGGCACATCTCCTGACGGCACTCTTGTTGAAACGGTGGAAATCACAGACAGACCGTTCTTTGTCGGAGTTCAATATCATCCCGAATTCAAGAGCAGACCGAATAAAGCACATCCGTTGTTCAGAGGATTTATTGAAGCAGCCTTAAAAACATACACATATAAAACCCGGAGGTGATTCTTATGAGTAATGTTATTGTTCCTGAGGGATATAAATCAGCATTAAATATGTATGAAACGCAAAAAGCTATAGGGATGCTAAAAAGAATATTCGAAGATAATTTATGCCCTGCTCTTAATTTAAGGCGTGTTTCTGCTCCGATATTCGTCGACCCCGAAACGGGTTTGAATGACGATTTGAGCGGCACTGAACGTGCGGTTGTATTCGATATTAAAGAAACAGGTAAAAATGCCGCAATTGTTCATTCTCTTGCAAAGTGGAAGCGAATGGCACTGCGCACTTACGGCTTTTCGGAGGGCGAAGGACTTTATACGGATATGAATGCTGTCCGCCGTGACGAAGAATTGGATAATCTTCACTCAGTTTATACCGACCAGTGGGACTGGAAAAAAATTATTACAAAAGAAAACCGCAATGAAAATTATCTCAGAGAGGTTGTAAAAAGTATTGTAAATGCAATTTGTGATACTCTTGATTTTCTCAAGCATGTTTATCCCCAATTGACTGTTCAGCTTGAACGTGATGTTACCTTCATTACCTCGCAAGAACTTGAAGATATGTATCCCGACAAATCACCTAAAGAGCGTGAAAATCTTTTTGTAAAAGACCGTAAAACAGTGTTTGTTATGCAAATCGGCAGTGTGTTGAAATCGGGTCAGGTTCACGACCAAAGAGCACCCGATTATGATGATTGGTCCCTTAACGGTGATATACTTTTCTGGAATGATGTTCTGAATTGTGCATTTGAAATTTCATCAATGGGTATCCGTGTCGACGAAAAAAGTCTTGATGAACAGCTCAGAATTTCCGGCAAGAACGAAAGGCGGCGTTTGTTATTCCATAAAGAATTGTCAGAAGGCAAACTACCTCTTACAATCGGAGGAGGTATCGGTCAATCAAGACTTTCAATGCTCCTTCTCGGCAAAGCGCATATCGGCGAAGTTCAGGTTTCTCTTTGGGATGACCGCACAAAACAAATTTGTGAAGAAAACGGAATAGTACTTTTATAATAAAGAATAAATTCCCAAAATTGCAGGCAACAAATGTTACCTGCAATTTTATTTTTCACCTGTTGACACCGCAGAAAAAACTGTTATAAAATATTTTAAATTTCAGGAAAAATTTATCCGACTTTGCTCCATATATAAGTGAAGGGGTAAATATTCCCGACAAACCTGAATTATCAAGCAGACAAAGACAGTCACGATTAAATTCGTGGCTGTTTTTTGATGCCCGAAAGGAGGATTTTAAAAATGAGACGATAGAAATGTTCCAAACGACCAACGCATCATTTCATGAAAATGCATCGGAAAACACGGTGCTTTTTACGGTTCTTGAACCGTGAAAAAATCACGAAAATCAGCCGATTTTGGCAGAAAGGAGGCAAAATGAAAACAGGATTAACAAAACGTCAGAAAGATACTGTTATCTGCTTTAACGAAGAAAGTGACATCATTGATGTGCGGACACACAATACGGATTTGAGAAACAGACTTCTGGAATTCAGCGAGCAATATCCAGACTGTTGCAAGCTGACAGATGATGACGAACACGGCGGAATGCTTTTTGAAATTCAGAAAGGCAGATTGAGTTTCAGGCTCACCGCACCGTATTCGGAAGAACGCAGAAACAGTTTGAGCGAAAATGCTAAAAAACACGGCATAAATCACGGCATAAAAATTGATGAAATGATTTGATTGAATGTGAGGTTGTTTTCTGTGTATGCGTGTGCTATAATGTTCAATAAAATTATTGAATTCATCATTTAATCTGTTTTTTCTTTATGCTTTCAGCTTTTTTAAACATCGACTCAAATTACTTTTTGATAATATATTTTTCTGCAAGGTGATTATATGAGATATTTTGAAAAATCAAAAAAACTTGATAAAGTTTGCTACGATATAAGAGGTCCGGTTATGGACGAAGCAAACCGTATGGAAGCTAACGGAATTGATATCCTTAAGCTTAACATCGGCAATCCTGCTCCCTTCGGTCTGACTGCGCCGGACGAAATTATTGTTGATATGATATATAACCTCAAATCAACAGAAGGCTATTCTGAATCAAAAGGTCTTTTCTCTGCAAGAAAAGCAATTATGCAGTATTGTCAGCTCAAAGGAATTCCCGATGTCGGAGTTAATGATATTTACACAGGCAATGGTGTAAGTGAACTTATAACCATGTCTATGCAAGGACTTTTGGATTCCGGAGATGAAATTCTTGTACCTATGCCCGATTACCCTCTTTGGACAGCGTCGGTTACGCTTGCGGGCGGAAAAGCGGTTCATTATCTCTGCGACGAAAAGGCTGATTGGAATCCCGATATTGATGATATCAAAAAGAAAATAACACCTAATACGAAAGGCATTGTTGTTATAAATCCGAATAATCCTACGGGTGCGCTTTATTCAAAAGACGTGTTGGAACAGATTGTTCAGATTGCCCGCGAAAATGAACTTATTCTTTTTGCTGACGAAATTTATGACAGACTCGTTCTGGATGGTGAAGAACATATTGCACTTGCATCCCTTGCACCTGACTTATTGACGGTCTGCTTCAATGGTTTGTCAAAATCACATAAAGTTGCAGGATTCCGTTGTGGATGGATGTGTCTTGCGGGCGATAAATCCAAGGCTAAAGGATATATTGAAGGCCTTAATCTTCTTTCGTCAATGCGTCTTTGCTCCAATGTTCCGGCACAAAGTATTATCCAGACAGCACTCGGAGGAATTCAGACAGGAGATAAACTTTTGCAACCCGGCGGAAGAATTTATGAACAGAGAAACTATATTTATGATGCACTGAACAATATTCCCGGTGTAACAGCAACCAAACCGAAAGGCGCATTCTATATTTTCCCGAAACTTGATACAAAGAAATTCAATATAACAAACGATGAACAGTTTGCGCTGGACTTACTTCACGAAAAGAAAATCCTTGTTACTTGCGGAACGGGATTTAATTGGAATAATCCGGACCACTTCAGAATTGTTTTTTTGCCCAACATAGATATGCTTGAATCGGCTGTTGAAAAAATAAGCGATTTTCTGGACGGCTACAAACAAAAATAATCAACAGATATCACATATTGTTAACCGTTTCACTTTTAGTGAAGCGGTTTTCTTATGCCAAAAATAGAAAGGAGATGTGAATATGAAATATGGTAAAAACACAGCAAAATAAAAGCCGAAAATAAGCAGATAACCCCGAAGGGCGCACTTCTATACATATCCTTGCGGAATGTATTAGTGCGTAGCTCCGCTAATGAAAAATCAAAGATTTTAAACAAGGGTTTTACCCTTGCGCTGCGTTGCAGCTATCCCATATTTTTATCAAAACTTAACACTCAAATTATCTCGTTGTTTCTTTTGAAGCAACGGGATTTTTGCAACTCAAAAATAAATTAGGAGGTTCTATGAACAAATCAAAAGAAGAATTAATTGAAGAAAAAATAAAAAACGAAAAGGAAAT
>JAFPAK010000096.1 GCA_017390825.1 Clostridia bacterium | reverse complement strand
GTAGCGACTCTTGGGAAGAAGGGATTAGAAAACTCCAACAGGTGTCTCTCCAGGGGACAGTGGCCAACCGGGCAAAAGCGTATCACCAATTGGCACAGAGCTACCTCAAACGGGGAAAATACTGTATCAGCTTTATAAAAAGCTCTTGCTTTATTTGTATATTTTTCATATCCTATCCCATCCTATCCTTTCAAGGTGGTAAGATGCCCCTTTCTATAGAATAAGGCATCTTACCATCTTACTTTTAGTCAAGGCTCCAATACCATTGGTTATTTGCTCGTTTCGATTTTATCTGCAAGGTGTCCTTTGCGTTTCGCAAGGTCTTTTCAGATATGCCCTTTTGTTTTGCAAGCTCCATCAGCTCTGTCTGTGCCATCTGTCCGTCTGCAAGTGTACTTTCAAGAAAATCAATAGCCGTTTGTTTCTTTGTACCCTTTGCCGTGCCGGATAGCAAATCATCAGCCGTAACATCATATTCTCCTATCCACTCAAAGCCGTTTTCTTCGCTTAACCTAAAAGCAAGTGATTTTGCTTCAGGAGCAAGTGAGCTTTTAGTCTGACATACAACTCTTATTTCGGGTTCGTCTTTAATTCTTCCGACAATCAGCACACTTCTTGCTGCTGCCTGAAAATCTATTGAGCCTAAACCTCTGTATGCCGATTTTCCCATACTGCATTTGTTCATATGCCCTATGAGAATAATTGCACACTTGTACTTTTCCGCAAGCTCGGATATATGTTTCATAACAGGTCTAATTTCGTTTGCCCTGTGCATATCAACATCAGCACCCAAGAAGCCTTGTATCGGGTCTAAAACCACAAGCTTTGCATTTGTTTCAATGATGGCTTGTTCGAGCCGTACATCACGCATTGTAAGCGGTGTATCTTTATCGTCAATTACAAGCACCTTTGAGCAATCTGCATCAGCCGATAACAAACGAGGTTTGATTGTATCTGCCAATCCATCTTCGGCGGTTTGGTAGATAACATTTATCGGTGCTTTTGCTTCTTCATTTACGATACTTTCGCCTTTAGTGAGCCTTGCGATAATTTGAAGTACAAGCGTTGTTTTGCCTTCGCCCGGATCACCTTGAATTATTGTTATTTTTCCATACGGGATAAAGGGATAAATAAGCCATTTAACTTCTTCAACCTCAATATCATGCATATTTATCAGTTTTAATTCTGACATTTTCGTCACCTCCTATTGAAAAATCAACAGGAATGTGGTAAAATGTAACCATCGTAAAGGAGTGTTTTACCACATTCCCCGGTCCCGAAGTATTTGCCGATACTTTGGGACTTTTACTTTTCTTGTAAACCATTGTAGGTTTCCGCCACCGTTTTTATAACTGCAAGAAGTTCATCATCAACTCCTGCGCCGTTCTCAATTCTGCGGAGTTCATCGAGGATTTCCGTCATTTGATTTCGGAGTGCCTTATAAATTCTTGAATTTGGCTGAACGATTATATCTCTTTCAAGCAACCGTCTAACCATATATTCCTGCTTTGTAAGTCCCGAAAGGCTGACACGAATATCTAAATCCGCCCGTTCTTCCGGTGACATCATAAACGATGTGGTTTTGTTTCTCCATCTGCCTTTGGCATCAAGTTTTTTATCCAATTAAATCAATCCTTTCGTTTTCAAGTTTGTTTGCCATATCCACCTGTTTTGATGGGAAAAGATGTGCATATCTATATGTAATATCAATGCTCTCATGTCCCACTCGGTCAGCAATGGCAACTGCAGAAAATCCCAAGTCTATCAAGTGGCTTATGTGACTATGGCGGAGTCCGTGAATTTTTATCCGCTTAACACCTGCCGCCGCTGAACCTCTGTCCATTTCGTGATGTAAAAAGCTCTTGGATATTGGAAACATTCTGTCGGTAGGTTTTATACCGTAGAGCATACCCAAATATTCCTTTATTTCTTCACAAAGGAAAGACGGAAGTTTAATTGTGCGAATGCTTTTCTTGGTTTTCGGTTCGGTGATAACATCACGAGTTCCGATACGCTGATATGATTTATTTATACGGAGCAATCCGTTTTCAAAATCAAAATCAGTAGGTGTCAGAGCAAGAAGCTCACCTAAGCGGATACCACACCAATAAAGAACCTCAAACGCATAGAATGATTTTGGCTTATCCATCATCTCATTTGCAAAAAGTTTATATTCCTCTTTAGTCCAAAAATCCATCTCTCCTGCTTCCTTTTCGCCAATATGTCCTGCTTTGGCTGCCGGATTGGATTTCAAGTCATAATAGCGTATTGCGTGGTTAAATATCGCACTAAGCTGATTATGAATTGTTTTG
>JAFPAK010000095.1 GCA_017390825.1 Clostridia bacterium | reverse complement strand
TGGTGTCTTGGCTGCCACTTATGCGAATATAACTGTGCCTTTGCCAATTCCGGGCAAAGCGATATGGTAAAAGCCTTGAAAGATAAATCTATATTTCCAAGACTATGTGTTGAGGACAGCGGCAAAATCACTTATGCGGTTTCATGCAGACATTGTGAAGATCCTCTCTGTGTAAAGAGCTGTATTTCGGGTGCACTTTCAAAAAAAGACGGTGTAATTAAAATTAACAAAGATAAATGTATAGGCTGCCTTACCTGTATTTTGGTATGTCCTTACGGTGCACTGATGCAAGGAGAAAAAGGTGCAGTACAAAAGTGTGAGCTTTGTCTTGAAAACTCTTGCGGCTCTCCCGCTTGTGTTGCAGGCTGCCCCAACAGAGCACTTGTGTACGAAGAAAGAGGTGAGACTGAATGAAAAGCTATGTAATAATCGGTAACGGTGTTGCTGCCGCAGGCTGTATTGAAGGCATCAGAAGCATTGATAAAGATACAAAAATCACAGTAATATCTGCTGAAAACCATCCTGTTTATTGCAGACCTCTTATTTCATACTATCTTGAAAATAAAACAACACTTGATAAAATGAGCTACAGAGATGCAGACTTTTATGAAAAAAATAAATGTGATGTCATTTATGGAAAGCAAGCTGTAAAGATTGATAAAGACGGCAAAAGTGTAACCTTAGATGATGCTACGAATATAAAATATGATTCTTTATGTATTGCATCAGGTTCCTCTCCGTTCATTCCGTCCTTTGCAGGACTTGAAACAGTGCAAAATAAATTTTCGTTTATGACAATAGACGATACACTCGCACTTGAAAAAGCAATCACAAAAGAGTCAAAGGTGCTTATTATAGGTGCCGGTCTTATAGGACTTAAATGCGCAGAAGGTATTTTGGAAAAGGTTGCAAAAATAACTGTATGTGATTTATCTGACAGAATACTTTCAAGTATTTTGGATGACGAATGTGCAGCTATCATGCAAAAGCATCTGGAAGAGCATGGAATAAAATTTATGCTTGATGATACAGCTGAAAGCTTTGACATAAATACAGCTAAAATGAAAAGCGGTGCATCGGTAGATTTTGATGTTCTCGTTCTTGCAGTCGGTGTAAGAGCCAATACAAACATTTTTAAAGATGCAGGCGGCGATGTAAACCGTGGTATCATTATTAACGACAAGATGCAGACTAATATAGTCGATATTTATGCCGCCGGCGATTGCAGCGAAGGTAACGATATTACCCTTGGACAGAAAAGGGTTCTTGCTATCCTTCCCAACGCTTATATGCAAGGCTTTTGTGCCGGTGCTAATATGGCAGGCGGCAACTCGCTGTTTGACAATGCAATTCCAATGAACTCTATCGGCTTCTTCGGACTTCACGCAATGACAGCAGGAAGCTATTATACAGAAAAAGAAGGCGGAAGCGTTTATGAAGAAAAGGGCGAAAACAGCATAAAGAGACTGTATATGAAGGACGGAGTTCTTACCGGATATATTATTATCGGTGATGTAAATCGTGCCGGAATATATACTTCACTTGTAAGAGAAAAGACGTCACTTGACACAATAAATATGGATATGCTCAAAAAAAATCCGTCACTTGCGATGTTTTTTCCTGAAATCCGTAGAAAAAAACTCGGAGGTGTGATATAATATGAATATAAATGCAAAAAATGTCGATTTTAAGAATTTAAATGAAGCTTTACGATCAGCAGGAGCTGAGTGCGAAATTTCTTCATGCCTCGGTCAGCGATTCATTGCATCAGGATTGTCAGACAAAAAGATTACCATAAACGGCATCCCCGGAAATGCACTCGGTGCATATCTTAACGGTGCAACCATTGAAGTCATGGGTAATGCACAAGATGCAGTCGGTGATACAATGAATGACGGTGAAATCATAGTTCACGGAAATATCGGTGATGCCGCAGGCTACGCAATGCGTGGCGGAAAAATATTTGTAAAAGGCAACGCAGGATACCGTGCAGGAATTCATATGAAGGCTTATAAAGAAAAACAACCGGCACTCGTTATCGGCGGCAAAGCAGGAAGCTTTTTAGGCGAGTATCAGGCAGGCGGCACAATAATCGTTCTCGGTCTTACCGATGATGAAAAACCTATTGTCAGCAACTTTCCCGGAACAGGAATGCACGGCGGCAAAATGTTTCTCCGCTCCTCCTGCACCGGAATCAGGTTCCCAAGCCAGGTTCACGCACGATGTGCTACCGATGAGGATTTGCAGGATATCAAAGAATATATAAAAGAATTCTGCAAATATTTCGGATATGACGAAAGCGAAATTTTAAATTCTGATTTTACGCTCATTACACCTGACAGTAAAAATCCATATAAGCAGATGTATGTTGCGAATTAGGAAAGGAATGTTGAGTTATGAAGTATTCAGCACAAGAAGTTATTCAATATGTTAATGAGGAGGATATAAATTTTATACGCCTTGTCTTTTGCGATGTCTACGGCAGACAAAAAAGTATATCCATAATGCCCAGCGAGCTTTCTCGTGCTTTTGAATATGGAATCGCTTTTGATGCTTCTTCCGTCGGCGGATTCGGTGATGAAGCGCACTCGGATTTATTCCTACGCCCAGACCCCGAAACACTTGCACAAATTCCGTGGCGTCCTGAAAATGGTCGTGCTATCCGTATGTTCTGTACCATTACAAAACCAAACGGAGAAATTTGCGAATATGACACTCGAAATATATTAAAAAAAGCTATTGCAGATGCAAATAAATCAGGTGTTGAGTTTTCCTTCGGTTCAGAGCTTGAATTTTATCTTTTTAAGCTTGATGAAAAAGGTAATCCAACCAAGGAACCATATGACAACGCAAGCTATATGGATATGGTACCGGAGGACAGATGCGAAAACATTCGCCGCGAAATCTGTCTTGGTATGAAAATGATGGGCATTCATCCGGAAAGTTCACATCACGAGGAGGGACCCGGCCAAAATGAAATTGATTTCCGTTATTCCGATCCTCTGACTGCTGCCGATGATGCTATGGCTTTTCAGGTAATTGTTAAAACCATAGCACGAAGAAACGGACTGTATGCTGACTTTTCTCCAAAACCTATTGCCGATAAAGCCGGCAATGGACTGCACATAAATATGTCAGTTAAAAATGATAATAATCATATCTTGTTGCCACAGATGCTTGCCGGAATAATGGAGTATATTCAGGAGCTTACGGTATTTTTAAATCCGGTGAAAGAGTCTTATTTGAGATTTGGTCAATCCAAAGCGCCAAAATATATTTCGTGGTCGGGCGAAAACCGTTCGCAGCTAATCCGTATTCCTGCAGCAAGCGGTGAATACAGACGTGCAGAGCTTCGTTCACCAGATCCGACAACTAATCCTTACCTGGCATATGCACTGCTTATTTATGCAGGTCTATACGGAATTGAAAACAAACTTGACCTGCCACCTGCTGCCGAAATAAACTTCTTTAAAGCAGATAAAACAACCGCAAGACAGTACAAGGAGCTTCCCGATACCTTAGAAGAAGCAAAGGCACTGGCACAAAAAAGCGAGTTTATAAAAAAGCATCTGCCGGAATCAATTATTAACATCTACTGCAAGTAACATGAAATTTTAGTGAAGGAGGTAATTTAAATGGATTTTAAAGAGCAAGTATACAGCGTACTATTTATATCTGCTGCTGAAAAATTCAACACCTCCGTTTCAGAATTGTTACCCGATTACAGATACCATCCCGTGCATTTTGCAGCGAGTATTAGTGCTGCAAAGCGTGCATTGATAGAACGGGAATTTGATTTTATAATTATAAACTCTCCTCTTCCCGATGAGGACGGTATACGATTTTCCATTGATGTTTGCAACAGCAAAAAATCTGTTGTTATGATTATGGTCAGAAGCGAGCTTTATCATTCTTTTTATGACAAAGTATCTTCTCACGGCGTATATCTTTTGTCAAAGCCAACATCCAAGCCAATTGTCAGCACTGCTCTTGACTGGATGGCTACCACGAGAGAACGATTGAAAAAGCTTGAAAAGAAAACTCTGTCACTTGAAGAAAAAATGCAGGAAATCCGTATAGTAAACAGAGCAAAGTGGTTACTTATTACCGAACTGAAAATGACTGAAACGGATGCACACCGTTATATAGAAAAACAGGCTATGGACAGATGTGTTTCAAAAAAAGAAATCGCAGAGGAAATAATAAAAACTTACGCATAAAAGGACGAAAATACATGTTTAACTCAGATAATTTATCAATAAATGAAAACAATCACTTAACCATTGGAACTCACGACACAGTGGCACTTGCAAAAGAATACGGCACTCCTCTGTATGTGCTTGACGAAGACTTAATGCGAAAAAACTGCCGTGATTATAAAGAAGCCATAGACAAGTATTACAGCGGCAACGGACTTATCCTGTTTGCGAGCAAGGCTCTTTGTACCATGTACACGGCAAAGCTTGCAGAAAGTGAAGGATTAGGTGCGGATGTTGTTTCCGGCGGTGAGCTTTACACATTATATAAAGCCGCGTTTCCGATGGACAAGGTATTCTTTCATGGTAACAACAAAACACAAAGTGAAATAGAACTTGCTATACACTGCGGAGTTGGTCATATTGTTGTTGATAACAAATACGAGCTTGACTTATTGAATGATATTGCAAAAGAAAAAGGCATTATTCAGAAAATTCTATTCAGAATCAAACCGGGCATTGACGCACACACCCATGACTTTGTAAAGACTGGGCAAATCGACTCAAAATTCGGTGTTGCCTTAGAAAACGGCGAAGCATTTGAAATTCATAAGTATGCAACAACACTTTCTAATATTCAGGTTGATGGTGTTCACTGTCATATAGGTTCTCAGATTTTTGAATTTGAGCCTTTTTGTGAAGCTGCAAAAGTTATGATGAATTTTATAGCCGACCTCGAGGCCAAGCTATCTTTGAAAATTAAAATATTAAACCTCGGCGGTGGCTTTGGTATCAAATACGATTCCACTGACGACCCTCTTACTCCTGCAGAATATATCAAAAAGACAGCTGAAGCAGTAAAAGAGGTTGCCATGGAAAGAAATATAGACCTGCCCTACTTGGTATTTGAACCGGGACGCAGCATTGTTGCACCTGCCGGAATCACTTTATATACCGTAGGCGGTGTAAAAGAAATTGAAAATGTCAGAACCTATGTTTCGATAGACGGAGGCATGGGCGATAACCCAAGATATATCCTTTATGGTGCAAAATACTCGGCAGTTGTTGCAAACAATGCAGGAGCAAAACCGATTGCACCCGTAACCATTGCCGGGAAATGCTGTGAATCAGGAGATTTAATTCAGGAAAATATTATGATGCCTGAAATTAGAGTTGGCGATACTCTCGCTGTTTTAGCAACAGGTGCATATAACTACTCAATGGCAAGCAACTATAACCGCATTCCCCGACCTCCGATTGTTGCAGTTAAAGGGAATGAAAAGAAAGTCATTGTCAAAAGAGAAACTTATGATGATATTATTAGAAATGATGTATTGTAAAATATACTTTTCTTTCTACCCCTGTATTAAATTTTGATATATTTAACCCCCTTTGATTGAAATTTCAAAGGGGGTTAATACGTTTGTTTTAGTAGCAGAACCTTAACTTATCTGATACCATACTTTTCAATGATATAATCCATATCTTTATCGCCTCTGCCTGAGAGGTTTATGAGAACAGAACCTTTGCCCATTGTCCTTGCAAGCTTCATGCCGTAGGCAACTGCGTGTGAGCTTTCGATTGCAGGAATAATACCTTCCATTCTTGATAGTTCAAAGAACGCATCAATGGTTTCATCATCAGTTACCACATCATACTTAACTCTGCCGATGTCATGCAAAAATGCGTGTTCAGGACCGCTTGACGGATAATCAAGACCGCTTGCAACAGAATAAACAGGTGCAGGTTCACCGTTTCCATCTTTCAGCATAATGCTGTTAAAACCGTGCATAATACCTTCTGTTCCGTAGGTAAGACTTGCAGCGTGGTCACCGAGCGCTGTTCCGCGTCCTAATGGTTCGACACCGTAAATGTCAACGGGATCATTTAAGAAGCCTGAGAAAAGTCCCATTGCATTTGAGCCACCGCCAACACAAGCAACAATGGCATCAGGCAATTCTCCCGTCATATTAATAAACTGTTCTCTTGCTTCAATACCTACAACACTCTGAAAATCTCTTACCATCATCGGGAATGGATGAGGTCCTACAACAGAACCTATGCAATAAATGGCATCTTTATATTCATTGCAGTATGCCATAAATGCCGCATCAACCGCTTCTTTGAGTGTCTGCAGTCCGTCAGTTACTTCAATTACTCTTGCACCGAGTATCTTCATTCTTGCAACATTTGGTGCCTGCTTTTTAATATCAACAGCACCCATATAGATGTCACATTCAAGACCGAAATATGCCGCAGCAGTAGCAAGTGCAACACCGTGCTGACCTGCGCCTGTTTCTGCAATAACCTTTTTCTTACCCATATATTTTGCAAGCAAAACCTCGCCCATACAGTGATTTAATTTATGTGCTCCGGTATGGTTTAAGTCCTCACGCTTTACATAAAGCTGAACGCCCGTACCGATTTTATCAGAAAGCCTTGCAAGATGCGAAATCGGTGTCGGTCTGCCTTGAAACTCCTTGCGGATTCTGCGAAGCTCTGCAATAAATTTTCTTGATTTGCAGATAGTCTGATAAGCTTCGGATATTTCGTTCATAGCAGTTTGCAGTTCGGGCGGAATGTATGAACCGCCGTATTTGCCGAAAAATCCGTTGCTATCTGGATAGTTTTTAAAGTATGTGTTAAATTCAATATCATTATATTTCATGGTAAAATTCCTCCAAAAATCAAAATTTAATTTTATGTATGTTTAATCAGTTATCACTTTATTTCTTTGAGAACCTTTCCGGTTCTCCAACATTTACTTAATATATACATATGCAAGACCTCTTTACAAGAAAACTATTCGTGTTTTAGCCCTTGCCATCGTTTTGAAAATATAAACATATAGAAAACTCTCCTTTTGGCATTTTATATTTACTGCCAAAGGAGGATAAACAAAAACGCCCTTGACAGAAACATACAAATTCTGTCAAGGGCGAATAAATACAAATATCCGCGGTGCCACCTTGATTCACAGTTTGACCTGTGCGCTTAGCGAAGTACCAACATACTCCCGACTTCTTACGCGAGTCTTACGTCTGCGAATTTCCTCACAGCCCTTAGCAGCCCATATTACGCAAGGTGCTTTTGTGGAACTCACACCATAATCCACTCGCTCGGAAAAGCCTTATCTTGCCTTTTTTCTGCCTCAACGGTTTATTGATTTATTTAATTGTCGTTATTATACCACCCTTTAC